>JBBQBU010000198.1:0-9833 GCA_038318015.1 Chloroflexota bacterium
GTGAACACCAGCGAGTTCCAGAGCCACCGCCCGAACGGCACGACGCTCCACAGTTCGAGGTAGTTGCCCCACTGCGGCGCGTATGGGAACAGCGGCGGCGGGAACAGCACCAACTCGGACGGCGTCTTCAGGGAACTGGCGACCGTCCAGATGAACGGGAACATCGCGAAGAGGGACAGCGACAACGTGAGTGCGTGTAACAGCATCTGGCGTCGGCGGCTATGCTGCCGGCCGACATGCTCCGCGCCGCCGCCCGCGACCCGCTCATGGTCGAAGTTCGCCGCGACGGCACTCATCGCGCGTCCTCACCCTCGTAGTAGACCCAGCGCTTCGCCACCTTGAACTGGACCGCCGTCAGCACCAGCAGGATCAGCGTGAACAGCCACGCCAGCGCCGACGCGTACCCCATTTCCAGGTACTTGAACGCCTGTGACCAGATGTGCAGGGTGATGAACCATGTCGAGAAGGCGGGGCCGCCCTGGGTGGCGATGAACGCGACGGTGAACACCTTCAGCGCGGCGATGACGCCAAGCACGAGGTTGAAGAACATGGTCGGCGAGATCATCGGCAAGGTGATGTGGCGGAACCGCTGGAGCGTCCCCGCGCCGTCCATGTCGGCAGCATCGTACAACTCCTGCGGGACGCCCTGAAGGCCGGCCAGGAAGATCATCATGCGGTTGCCGCCGATGCCGGTCCAGAGCGCAATCACGATCAGCGACGGCATCGCCCACTCGGTTGACCCGAGCCACTTCGGCCCCTGGATGCCTACCAGGCTCAACAGGTAGTTGAACAGGCCGACGTCCGGCTGCAGCAGCCACGTCCAGAGGATCGCCACGGCGACGGCCGGCGTGAGGCTGGGCAGAAAGAAAAAGGTGCGGTAGAACGACGTCCCGCGCAGCCTCTGGTTCAGCAACATCGCCAGCATCAGCGAGCCGAATAGCGCCAGCGGCACCGACACGATGGCGTAGAAGAACGTCAGCTTGAGCGAATCGATGAAGCGGTCGTCAGTAGTGAAGGCGTTGATGTAGTTTTCAAGTCCGATGAAGCGCGGCGGCCGGGCCACGTCAAAGGCGGTGAACGACAGTACCGCCGACGCCACCAGCGGCCCGGCCACGAACAACGTGAACCCTATCGCCCAGGGCAACAGGAAGACGTACCCGGCGATGGCTTCGCGGCGAGCGCGCGACCCCGGCGGGCCGAGACTGGAGAAGGCGGCTGCGATGCCGACCTGACGTGCCATACGTGACTCCGCACATCCTTTATGACGTGCCGCGCCCGAGACGATACCCGGGCCACAGTGCTGCGTCAAGCCCTGCAATACTTTTGTGGCAACGACGCTCCGTAATGATGGCGTTCCTGGCGTAGTCCTGTCGGAGAGGCCGCGCGACACCGATTCGACCGTGCAGGATCTGGTGTGATCTGATGCTTGAGGCGGCTGCGGCGATGCGCTATGCTTCAACCATGATCGAACTATCGGTGCTGGGGGCCAACGGCAGCGCGGCGCGCGTCGATGTCACCGACGCGGCGGCGCGGCTCTTGAAGCTGCTGGCCGATCCGACCCGGCGGCGACTCTTTTTGAAGCTGACCGAGGGCGAAACCTGCAACTGCGAGTTGGCCGATGGGCTTGGCCTGGCTCAGAACCTCGTCTCTCACCACATCCGGCAGTTGCGCGAAGCCGGCTTCGTCCACGAGCGGCGCGACACCGCCGATGCCCGCTGGATCTACTACCGCCTGAACACCGACACGCTGGGTGCCGCGTGGCAGTCGCTCGATGCGCTGCTCAACCCCGCCCACATCGGCGAGCGGGCACCCGCCTGCCCGCCCGGTGAGCCTACACGTACATGACGGTCTTTGCGCCGGCCTTGTACATCAACGGAGGTTGAAGCAAGACAAGATGCAGACGCTCAGGGCTGCCCTGGTGGGCGAGGTGCTTGGCACGTTTCTTCTGGTGCTTTTCGGGACTGGGTCCGTTGCGTGCGCCGTACTGACAGGTGCCCTGCAAGGACTCTGGCAGGTGGCCGTTGTCTGGGGCTTCGGCGTGACTATCGCCATCTACTGTTCGGCGGCGTTGTCGGGCGCGCACCTGAATCCGGCCGTGAGTCTGGCCTTCGCCGCGCTGCGTCCACACGCATTTTCTCCCCGGCGACTCTTGCCCTACTGCATCGCTCAATTGGTCGGTGCGGTGTTGGCAGCGTTGGCCGTGTGGGGTATGTTCGCCCCGTTCCTCGCGCGCTTCGAACTCCGCGAGAACCTCGTGCGGGGCGCGGCCGGCAGCGAGCGCGCTGCGATGATCTTTGGTGAATATTTTCCCAATCCGGCCATGTTCGGCACCGGCCCGGACGCGGCGATGCTCGTCTCGCCGTTCGCTGCGATGCTGGTCGAGGCGTTCGGCACGGCCATCCTGGTGCTCGTGATTTTCGCACTTTCCGATCCGGAGAATGCGGCTGCACCGGAACCGACGCTCGTGCCGTTCTTCATCGGTTTTACCGTTGCTGTCCTGATCAGCCTCTTCGCACCGATAACACAGGCCGGCTGGAACCCCGCCCGCGACTTTGGGCCGCGCCTGGTCGCGCTTCTGGCCGGCTTCGGCACCATCGCGATTCCCGGCCCCAACGGTGGATTCTGGATCTACATCGTCGGGCCGCTGCTGGGAGGTCTGGTCGGCGGGAGTCTCTATGAGCGCGTCATTGGGCCGCTGCTGCCACGGAAGCGGCCGGCCGGCGTCGAAGAAGCCGGCCGTGAGAGGGACAAAGGGAGGGACCATGGTCTTCAACACTGATCTTGAGCGCGACTTCATCCTCAAGCGCGAAATCGCGCACTTGTCCGACGAGTTCAAAGGCACATTCGCGCCCGAAACGGTCGAGCGGTACGTCCGCGAATCGCTGGAATCGCTCGAAGGTGCCCGCGTCAAGGATTTCATCCCGCTCTTCGTCAATCGCTTCAGCCGGGAGCGGCTGAGGGCGTTGGGCCAGGTCCAGGGCAAGATTGCGAAGGACCAACCGGAAGTGCTTTTCGTTTGCACCCACAATGCCGGCCGGTCCCAGATGGCGGCTGCGTTGCTGCACCATTTGAGCGGCGGGCGTGTCAGCGTCCGCTCGGCCGGCTCGGAGCCGGCCGATCAGATCAACCCGGCGGCGATCTCCGCCATGTCGGAGATTGGCCTTGATCTGTCTCAGGAGTTCCCGAAGCCACTGACGGACGAGGTCATTCAGGCGGCCGACGTGGTCATCACGATGGGTTGCGGTGACGCGTGTGCGATCTATCCGGGCAAGCGGTACGAGGATTGGGAGCTTGACGACCCGGCCGGCCAGCCGCTCCAGAAGGTCCGCCTGGTTCGAGACGCCATCGCCGTACGCGTCGAAGTGCTGCTGGCCGAACTGGGAATCCCGCGCATCAAGGCGGAGCACGAGTGACGATGAGCAGGCAGCGCGTTCTGTTCCTCTGCACCCACAATTCGGCCCGCTCACAGATGGCTGAGGGGCTGTTGCGCGCGCTTGGCGGCGGCCGTTTCGAGGCCCATTCGGCCGGCACCGAGGCGACGCACGTCCGGCCGTTGGCGATCGCAGCAATGACCGACCTGGGCATCGACATCGGCTCCCAGGAGAGCAAAACGCTCGACCGCTACCTCGGCGAGCCGTTCGATGCGGTCATCACCGTCTGTGACAACGCTGCCGAGGCCTGCCCGGTCTTCGCCGGAGCGACACGGCGGCTGCACTGGAGCTTTCCGGACCCCTCGAAGGCGACGGGGACCGAGTCGGAGCAACTCGCGGTCTATCGCACGGTGCGCGATGCCATCCGCGCGCGCATCGAACAGGAGTTGCTCGCCCTGCGGTAGGCGCGAGGCTCGCCGGGGCCGGACGTGCGCGCCACCAGCAGTGGCAACGCGACGGCTGCTCAGCCGTGTCCTACGCTCGGCTACACTCTCCCGCGATGCACATGCCGACGTTTGCGAATCGTCGAACCATGTTCCCGGGAATCTGGTGAGCGGCGCGGCCGAGGGCCAGCCGGTTGGCAGGATCTGCGAGATCCTGGCGTGGGACACCGCCTTCTGGGGAATACCGGTCGGGAAGGTCACGCGGCCGGTGCTGCTGCCGGGCGACGGCGACGACATCGCCACCTGGTGTGCCGAGCAGGAGGTGGCCTGCCTGTACTTCCTGGCACCGACTGATGATCGTGGCACGATCCTCGAAGCGGAGCGGGCGGGCTTCTCGCTGGTCGATCAACGCCTGACGCTCGGTGTCACCGTCAGCGGCGATACGACGCCCACACGGCCGACCGATCCGCTGACCACCATTCGCCCCTGCCGCACCGAGGACATCGCGGTGCTTGAGGGCATAGCTGCCCGTAGCCACCGCGACTCGCGCTTCTACTTCGACGGCCGCTTTCCGGCTGACCGCTGCGACGCGCTGTATGTGACGTGGATTCGGCAGAGCATTGAGGGCTGGGCCGACGCCGTGCTCGTGGCGGCCAATGCCGGCGGCGCGGCCGGCTACGTGACCTGCCACCTGGACGCGCCTGATCGGGGCCGCGTCGGCCTGATCGGTGTCGGTGAGGCTGCGCGCGGCCGAGGGGTCGGGCAGGCGCTGGTGCATGCGGCACTGGCGTGGTTCCGGGCGCGCGGTGCTGCATCGGCCACGGTGGTGACGCAGGGGCGGAACACCGGGGCGCAGCGTCTCTACCAGCGATGCGGCTTCGTCACGCAGTCGATGAACCTGTGGTACCACCGCTGGTCTGACCCTGTGCCCCACCTCGACGGACCGGCATGAGTGACCTCCAGATCCCGTTCAATCGACCGTCAAACGCGGGCCGCGAGGCCGACTATCTTGTGCAAGCGATGGTGCAGGGGCACCTGTCGGGCGACGGTCCGTTCACGCGGCGCTGCCACAAATTGCTGCAAGCGGCGACCGGCTCTCCGCAGGCGCTCCTGACGACATCGTACACGCACGCCCTGGAGATGAGCGCTCTCTTGCTGGGCATCAGGCCGGGCGACGAGGTGATGGTGCCGTCGTTCACGTTCGTCTCGACCATCGACGCCTTCATGCTGCGCGGCGCGCGGCCGGTGTTTGCCGACATCCGCGCACACACGCCTAACCCAACATCCATAAGCGCCGGCGTGCCACATACTGGGGCAGCCAGGCGCACCGACGAGGGTCGGTCGGTACTCCACACGGTTCGCGCATTGGATAAGGCGCGCCGGAGCACAGCCTGGCACGCTGTTCTCGCGCGTTCGGCGATGCCGTTGGCGGCCGACTGGCCCATCTCCGTCGTGGCGTTCAGGCTGGCACGGGCGCGCTGGCCCGGCCCGACCGTAGGTCTGGCCGCAGTGCCTAGACCTTCAGCAGCTTGAGGATCGTGTTCCAGTTCCGCGTGGTGACGTTCTTGCCGTACTCTTTTTCGAGGATCGCCATCGCATCGACCGACGTGCGGCCCTGGTTCAGCGTCAACACGCTGAACACCTCGCGGTCAGTGCGCGACAGGATGCGGCAGTCGCCGTCCATCGTCACATGCGGCAACTTCAGGGTACTGCTCGTCGGGGCAGGGAGCAGCGTCAGGTAGAGGCGCGTCTCTTTTCGCACCTCCTCGCCCTTGAACGGCTCCAGGTCGATCATCGCCCGGATCTCGGCCGGGGTGCGGATCATGGTGTGCACCCGGAAGCCAAATGCTGCCTCAAATCCGTCCTCTATCGCCTTGATGATGGCGGTTTCCGACTGGTCAGGCGAGGTGAAGACGACGTTGCCGCTGGCGATCAACGTCGTGATTTCCGAGAAGCCGAGCAACCCAAAGACAGCGTTTAACTCATCCATCTTAATGCGCCGCCGGCTGCCAACGTTGATCCCGCGCAAGAACGCGACGTACCGTACGGTCATGCTCGCAGTGTAAGGTGGTCGCGCTGCTTCGGGCTAGACTCGGGGGCTCACGGCCAGGAGTGTCGGCCCCAGCGTTCGCTGGTTTGCCAGGCGGCAAGTACCTGGTGCCCATCGACCAGTATGATGTCATGGTGGGGAAGATGCTGCGCGCCATGATGGTCGGTGGTGCGCTCATGGTCGCGCTGCTGCTGGCAGGAGTCGCAATTGCTGTTGCGCACGCGCAGGCCGCTGACTCCGATTCGCCGACTGTCAGCCAGACGATCCGCTACGAAGTGGCCGATGCTGATGAAGTCTTTCTGGCCTGGGGACTCAACGGCTGGGACCCGCTCGATCCCGAACTGATGCCGGCCGGGACGACGATCAGAGACGGCGTCATGGTCACCCAGATGACGCGAGACGGCGCTGCATTTGTGGTGTCCGTGTCGGCTCCAGCAGGCGCAACCGTTAACTTCGTCTTCCAGGTGGTGCGCACCACGGGTGGCGAGCGCCGCGAAACCTGGGACACGAACGGTCAAAAGGGCATCGACTACCACGCAGTTGTCAGTAAGGAGGCTGTCGTCACCGTGTGGCCGTACGTGGCGGCGCCCGTCTTTGGACGACGAGCCGTCATCGGCGTGTGGCTGTGGGTGATCGGTGTCGTTGCGGTGGCGGCCGGCGGGTGCGTCATCCTCGCTGCCTGGACGCGCCTACACGGACAACGCAGCGCCTACGTCGGCCTCGGCGTACTTACCATCGTAGGGCTGCTCCTGCGACTGTGGAGCGCACACGACGCCTTCGTGTCGCTGCCGGATACGTCAGCGCGCCTGGTAGGCGACGAGGAGGGGTATGACCATATGGCCCGTGCGTTGCTGGAAGGCGAGTTCTTTGTCTGGCCTGGGCGCACCCCCGTCTACCCGGCCTTCCTGGCAACCGTCTACGCGCTGTTCGGCGGCTCGTACGGCCCAGTGCTCTACTCCCAGGCGGTGGTGGCCGCAACTGCTGTTCCTCTGACCTATCTGCTCGCGCGGTACACGGTGCCGACCGGCGGTGCCTTGGCCGCTGCGTGGCTGGTTGCCACGAATCCGGCGCTGATTGTCGAAGTGTCGCACCTCTATACCGAGGCCGTGTACGTCCCGCAACTCCTGCTTGCGCTTGTGGTGCTGTGCGAAGCGATCCGCCGCCGGGCTGCTGGTTGGTATGTCACGCTCGGCGTCATGCTCGGGCTGCTGACCCTGTGCCGGCCGCTGACGTTGCTGTTGCCAGCCGTCTTGCCATTCATCTGCGCTGGAGCGAGCCTGCGTCGCCGGGTTGGGCTGACCGCTGTGGCTACAGTGACCATGCTCGCCGTTATCGCTCCCTGGACCTACCATAACTACCGAACCTATGGCGTGTTCCTGCCCCTGGCGACTTCGACCGGGGTTGTCTGGCAAGGCAGCCCCGAGTACTTTCACCTAATGGACCTCCGCCTCACCCACGTTCGGATCTGGCAAGAGTATTTGGACCCCGCCACCAATGGCGGCTACGACGTGACGCAGATCGATGGTGATCGGTACTTCACTGCGCGGGGGCTGGCTTCGATCCGGGCGGAGCCGGGCGTGTTCGCCTGGTACACGCTGCTCCGATTTCCGTTCTTCTGGTTCGGCCATCCCCCGGCTGACTGGCCGAACTACAGGCCGTTCGATGCTCGAGCCTGGCTGCCGTACTTCGATTTGACACAGGTTGCACTGACGTTCGCAGCCCGCCTGTTTCCAGCCTTCGCGCTCCTGGCTCTGATCGGCCTACGGGGCCGGCTCCGCGACTTCCGTCCGTTGCTCGCCACATGCGCCTATGTTTGGCTGTTCCACGGGCTTACCTACGCCGAAATCCGCTATAGCGAGCCGCTCTATCCCATTCTGGCAATCTTCGTCGGCGCGGCCCTGAACGACCGAGTGGCAAACTGGGCAGCGGTGATCGCGCCTACCCTCGCGCGTTTTCGGCTGGGTCGCGGGTAAAAGAACTCTGGGCGAGCGCGGGGACGAGGCCCGCGACTGCCGGCGCCGCACCTGCCCGTCGGTCAGCGCCGGCTGCCTGCGGGGCCGCAGAACTCGTCGCCAACACGCCGCCAACACGAGAGATGTTGGCACTCTCAGGCTGGGAGTGCTTGCATTGCACGGGAAATCTCGGTACACTGAGCAGCGGTTGGCACTCAGTCATCCTGAGTGCTAAACGGTGGGAATTCTGGCTGAGCGTGACTCGGCTGACCACGCAGACCCAGCACAGTTCAGGGAGGCAGCAGTATGGCTATCGGGTTGCGGCCGCTTGGCGACCGCGTAGTGATCAAGCCGCTGGCCCGCGATGAGGTCACCAAGAGCGGCATTGTGCTCCCCGACACCGCGAAGGAAAAGCCGCAGCAGGGCGAAGTCCTGGCCGCCGGCCCGGGCCGCGTCCTCGACAACGGCGACCGCGTTGCCCTTGACATCAAGGTTGGCGACAAGGTGCTGTTCGCGAAGTATGCCGGCACCGAGTTCAAGCATGAGGACGACGACCTGTTGATCCTCAGCGAGAAGGACGTTCTCGGCATCCTGTCCTAGGACCGTTTGAGGCGTCAGCCGGGTGCCCTGAGCCAGCCACAGCCATCCTCGGTGATGGTTCGACTGATGGCGCAGCACCAGCCGCTGACCATTGCGTAGCACATTTCTGGAGGAGCCATGGCTGCCAAGCAGCTTTTCTATAGCGAAGAGGCTCGGCGCGCCCTCAAGCGAGGCGTTGATGCGCTGGCCGACGCGGTCAAGATCACCCTCGGCCCCAAGGGCCGCAACGTCGTGCTGGACAAGAAGTTCGGCCCGCCGACCATCACCAACGACGGCGTGACCATCGCCAAGGAAATTGAGCTTCAGGACCCGTTCGAGAACATGGGCGCGCAGCTTCTGAAGGAAGCCGCCACCAAGACGAACGACGTTGCTGGCGACGGCACCACCACCGCGACCGTGTTGGCGCAGGCGATTGTCCACGAGGGCTTCCGCAATGTCACTAGCGGCGCGAACCCGCTCGAGCTGAAGCGCGGCATCGAAAAGGGTGTGGCGGCGATCATCGGCGAGCTGAAGGCGAACAGTAAGGTCATCGGCGACAAGGGCGAGATCGCCCAGGTTGCTGCGATCTCGGCTGCGGACGAGGAAGTCGGCAAGCTCATTGCTGACGTGATGGACAAGGTCGGCAAGGACGGCGTCATCACGGTCGAAGAGAGCAAGACCCTCAAGTTCGAGACCGAGTACGTCGAGGGTATGCAGTTCGACCGTGGCTACATTTCCCCGTACTTCATTTCGGACCCGACCCGGATGGAGGCCGTCCTTGACGAGCCGTACATCCTGATCACCGACAAGAAGATCAGCTCGATCCAGGACATTCTTCCCCTGCTGGAGAAGATCGTTCAGGTCACGAAGAACCTCGTCATCCTGGCTGAGGATGTCGATGGTGAGGCGCTGGCGACCCTGGTCGTCAACAAGCTGCGTGGCATGCTGAACGTCCTGGCGATCAAGGCTCCGGGCTTCGGCGACCGCCGCAAGGCGATGCTCGAAGACATCGCGGTGCTGACCGGCGCGAACGTCATCTCCGAGGAGATCGGTCGCCGCCTCGACAGCGCAACGGTGCAGGATCTCGGCCGGGCGCGGCGCATCGTCTCTAACAAGGACGAGACGACCATCGTTGAGGGCCGTGGTTCCGAGGACGCCATCAAGGGCCGGATCGCCCAGATCCGCACCCAGATCGGCGAGACGACCTCTGACTTCGACCGCGAGAAGCTGCAGGAGCGGCTGGCGAAGCTGGCGGGCGGCGTTGCGATCATCCGTGTCGGCGCGGCCACTGAGGTCGAGCTGAAGGAGAAGAAGCACCGCGTTGAGGATGCACTCCAGGCCACCCGAGCGGCGGTCGAAGAGGGTATCGTCCCCGGCGGCGGAATCGCCTACATCGGCGCAATGTCGGCCATCGACGAGCTGCTGAAGACCTACGATG
>JBBQBU010000199.1:0-9800 GCA_038318015.1 Chloroflexota bacterium
GAGGTACGTCGATTCACGCAGGCTCGGCTCGTCGGCGGCCGGCAGCCTGCGCTTTGTCAGGGGAAAGGGGAGCGCCCGCCCCAGCACGTAGGCGCGAACCTCCGCCCACAGCGCGCGGTCGGAGCCGTGCCACGCCGCCAGGTCGCGCGGGGCGAAGCCGCCGACGGACCCCCGGAACGCCTGCTCCTCGGCCTCCTCGGACGCCGCCACTTTGCTGCGCTCAAGGCCGCTCCAGCGCCCCAGCAGGTCGGCCAGCCCGACCACTTCTACCCGCCGCCCCAGGTCCGGTACCCCGCCGAGCATCTCTTGTGCCGCGCTGACCAGTCGAGTCGAGAGCGTGACATAGAGCAGCCGCGCGTCCGGCGACAGCCGCCGGGCCTCGTCAACGGCCGTGCGGATCAACGTCACCGTCTTGCCGGTGCCCGGTTGCCCGACCACCAGCTTGATGCGCGCCGCGTCGGCTACCACCTGCCGCTGCTCTTCGGTCAGCGGGTCGATGTCATCCAGGTTGCGCTCAAGGTACGTCTCCGGCGAGCCGGCCGATAGCGGACGCATCTCGTCATGGTGGCGGACCGCCCGCACGACAATAGTTCGGCCGTCGTCGATGCCGTCCCAGCCCTTCGCATCAAACCACCACGCGTAGTAGTGGAAGCCGCCAATCCCGGAGCGACGCCAGCGCAGAGCCGGGGCATCGCTCACCAGCGCCGATGGCCCGACGATGCCTTTCGGCCGGCCGGCGTCCCCACGCGTTGTCAGCTCGAACAGGAGCCAATCGACGCGCCGACGCAAGTCCGGCTGGGCGTGCATCCAGTCATCGACGTCCGGGTGGACGAGGAGTGTGTGGCCGGGCATCCCGATCCTTTCGCGCGGGGAGAGAGCAATGCTTGCATGCCAGGTAGAGAAAGAGTGGAGATTGAGCGCATCGTACCGGATCGCGCGGGCCGTCGGCGCGTGATGGTGTGCTGGCGGCGGGCGCTACCGTTCGTAGACGATGGCGGTGCCCGCTGCCGTCACCATCAGCATACCGCCGCGGTCCGTCCCGATGCTCTCATAGTCCAGGTCCACGGCGACAATGGCGTTGGCCCCGAGCGCGCGTGCCTGCTGCACCATCTCGTCCAGCGCGACCGTCTTAGCCTTGCGTAGCTCGTCCTCGTACGCGCCAGAGCGGCCGCCGATGATGTCGCGGATGCCGGCGAGGAAGTCCTTGAAGATGTTGGCACCCATGATCGCCTCACCGCTGACGATCCCGAGGTACCGTACGATGCGCGTGCCTTCGAGGTTCGGCGTTGTCACAACCATGATGTCGCCGTTGCCCGCCAGTGCCATGCCGTTGTCCTCCTGCCCGTACAGATGGGCTGATATCTAGAAGACTGCCATGTGTGACTCGCTGGAGCAACGATTCTGCGCATGTTGACCAGCGGGCGGGGTGGCTGGTTGTGCGCGGGACTGGGGACACGGGCCGCTCGCTGATATCATGAGCGGGTGGTCGCCGGACGGCGAAGGTCGGGCGGCCAGTCCGGGTGGCGGGACGGAGCAGACAAGTGGTGGAAGGGCACGGCGGCGATGGTCGGCGTCTGAAGACCGTGCGCGACGTTTCAGCAGGTGGTGTTGCCTATCGGTACGGACCGGCTGGGGTCGAGATCGTGCTGGTCGGCCGCCACGAGCCGGAGCGCTGGGTGCTGCCGAAAGGCACGCCGAACCAGGGCGAGTCGCTGGACCAGACGGCCGTGCGCGAGGTCGTGGAGGAAACCGGCATCCAGGTCAAGCTGATCCGCCCGCTGCACGACATCCAATACTGGTTCGTGCTCCACGGCCTGCGCCACTACAAGACCGTCCACTTCTACTTGATGGAAGCCATCGGCGGGGACACGTCGCTGCACGACCACGAGTACGACGTGGCAGCCTGGTTCCCCATCGCCGAGGCCGAACACCGGCTGGCGTTCGCGAACGAGCGCGCGGTGGTGGCGAAGGCTATCGCCGAGATTGCGCAGATCACGGCGCTCGCGGAGTCGCGCGACACGTCGGCGGCGTCCTGAGCAGCGTGCCGCTGCCCCAGCCGGCCCGTCCGGGCGCGAATCCGCACCTTTCCGGTGCCGCAGCCACACATGAGCATGAGGCAGCGGCATGGTCGCGCTAATCACCGGCATCGGCTATATCGGCGCGGCGCTGGCCGACGCGCTCCTGGCGGATGGGCAGCAAGTCGTCGGGCTGGAAAACGGCTTTTCGACGGTGCCGGCGGCCGTCAACGCGCTGGCCCGGCGGCCCGGCTTCATCCTGATACGGGGCAGCGTCAACAGCGCCCGCTCGATAGACCGCGCGTTCGTGGCGGCGCGCGCACTGGCCGCTGCGGCCGGCGACGCCGGTGGCGTGGATGTCGTCTACCACCTCGCGGCCCAGGCCAGCGCCAGCCCCCAGGCAGCACCCGCGTCCTACACTGAGGCCACGAATCTGGTCGCGCCACGCCTGGTCTACGAGGCAGCCGTGCAGTATGGCGCGACGGCGTTCGTCTACGGCGGCTCGTTCCGGGTTTACGGCGATGTGCTAACCGGCACCGTCACCGAAAGCACGCCATATGGGCGCATCGGCGACCTGTCGCACACGACGAAGGTGTACGCCGAGAAGCTCCTGGAGATGCTCGCCGGGCAGCAGCCCGTGCCGGCCGTGAGCGTGCGGCTCGGCGTGGTCTACGGCCTGGGGCCGCTGATGAAGGACGACGCCCGCTTCCTGACGGTGCCGAATCTGTTCTGCCGGCGGGTGGTCCGGGGCGAGCCGCTGGTGGTCCACCCCGGCGCGAACCGGCCCATTGGCTTTCTGCACCTGGACGACGCGGTCGCCGCGTTGCGGGCGGCAGCCACGTTCGCGCAGGCCGACGGGAGACGTGCGCTGGCTGTCAACGCCGTCTCGGAGGCGCTGGGCGTGGGCGAGGTCGCGGCGATTGTCGAGCACGAGGCGGCGGCCCGAAACTTGCCGGCCGACATCCAGGGAGCCGGCCCGTTGACTGGCGCGCGCTGGGCCGTGTCGTCGCTGCTGGACGCGACAGGCTTCCGGCCGCAGCGCCTGATGGCCGACAGCCTCGGCGCGGTGCTGGACTACTATGCGAGCAGGCAGTAGGACACGCGCAGGCGGATAGTCGGCACCCAGAGATGGCGCGCGAATCAGCGATGTGGCCCGACGAGATGGCGCGGCGCGTACCTATGCATAGAGGGGGACGACCTTGCGCACGGATGCACAGCTTCACGTCTGGGAGGCTGATCGGCCGGATCGGCCGTGGGACCACCAGCAGCGGCCACAGCTACCGGAGCCGTTCACCACCGACAAGGCGCTTGCGCTGATGGACGCGCACGGCATCGACCGGGCGGTGCTGGTGCCGCCCCTGGTCAGCGGCTTCAACAATACCACTGCCAACGCCTACGCGCTGGAGAGGGCGGCGGCCCACCCCGACCGGCTGGCGGTAATGGGGCGCTTCGACCCGCGCACGCCGGATGCCCGCGACCGCCTGGAGCACTGGCTTGAGCAGCCGGGCATGCGCGGCGTGCGATTCTCGCTAGAGGGGCCGCCCGCGCCGCAGTTGCTCGAAGAGGGCGCGCTGCGCTGGTTCTGGCCGGAGGCGGAGCGGTTGGGCGTGGCCGTGTACTTGCTGCGGCCGGGCCGCCCGGACGTGATCGCGGCCGTCGCCGAGCGCTACCCTGGCCTCCGCATCGCGGCGAACCATCTGTCACTCGGCGGCAACCGCACCCCCGAGGGGTTGGCCGCGCACATTGATCTGCTGGCGTCGCTGGTGCCACATCAGAACGTCTGCGTTGTGATCTCGTCGCTGGCGATGTCGTCGCAGGCAGGTTACCCGTACACCGACATCCACGACTCAATCCGGCGGGTCTACGACCTGTTCGGAGCCTCGCGGCTGGCCTGGGGCACGGACTTCACGGCCTCGCGCGGGCGGCTGGGCGACGCCGTCACCTACGCGCACCTCGTGGACTTCGTTGGCGAGGCGCTGCCGAACCTGACCGCCGACGAGCGCGACGCCATCTTCAACGGAACGATCAGCTGGACGCTCGGCTGGTAAGGCGACACCGGGGCTGGCGGGCCGCGTCAGCGTCGGGCGGCCAGTCCCGCCGCGACCCCGCCGTAGAACGGATCGTCCTGCTGGATCGGGAGCGTCGTTGGCTGGCCCAGGATTGCCGACCGATACAGCGCGGCCAGCACTTCCAGCGCCCGCTTCCCCTCGGTGCCGCCCGTCAGCGAGGGCGCGCCGGTTTGGATCGCATGGAGGAAATCGCCCACCTGCGGCACCATGCTCCAGACTGGCGGCAGGGCGTTCGGCCCGGGGTTGCGGTACGGGTCGATCTCCGGCTTCTTCGGGAGCCAGGAGGACGGCAGCGCCGGCACGTCGGCGTCGATGAAGCGGGCAAGCTGCTCGTTCGTCGCGGCGTCCGCTGAGTAGACGGCCCACGGGTACGCCTGGGCCGCGCCGCGCTCGCCGGAAATCTCGATCTGGCTCCGCTCAAGCTGCTGGCTGACGGCGGCGCAGAACTCCAGCAGCGTGCCGTCCTCGAAGGTGACGATGCCGAGCGCCGTGTCCTCGATTGGCACGCCGCCCCCTGCTTTCGCGCGGGGAACGGGATGCACAAACGTGTTCATGGTGCCGAACACCCGGGCCGGCTGCTTGCCGAGAATCCACAGCACTTGATCCAGGATGTGGATGCCCTGGCCGGTGCCCGCGCCGCCGCCCTCGCGGTCCCAGGTGCCACGCCACCACAGTTCGTAGTAGCTCGGCGGGCGATACCACTGGCCATCAGCCTTCGCGAAGAATACCTTCCCCAGCGCGCCCGCGTGGACCAGCGCGTGCATCCGCTGTTGGGCCTCCGCAAAGCGCCCCTGCGAGACGGTTGAGAGGACGCGCCCGGCCGCCTGCGCCGCCGCGATCATCTCGTCGGCTTCGCGCAGGCTGACGGCGAGCGGCTTCTCGCAGAGGACGTGCTTGCCCGCCCCAAGCGCCGCCACGGTGATCGGATGGTGCAGGAACGGCGGCGTGGTGACGATGACCGCATCGACTGACGGTGACGCCACCAGATCGCGCCAGTCCGTGAATGCGGTGGGCGTGGCTGCGGCATGGTCGCGGTACTGGGCGGCAAGCGCCGTGTCGCCAGCGGCATCGGCCTCTGCGGCCTGCTCGCTGGCCTGCTGGTGCAGGTAGGCCGCCGCCCCGTCGATGCTCTCAGTGGAGCGGCTCGCCAGTGCCGTCACCTGCGCGTCATGGGGGAACGCCAACAACGCGCGGATGTGCGTCCGCGCGATGATGCCGCATCCGACAATGCCGACCCTGATCGGCCGCTCTGGCCCGCGTTGCCCCTGTGCCATCGTGGCGACCTCCCGTGCTCCCGACGCTCGTGTCTTGCCCGCGATGATAGCCGGGTGAGCAGGGGCGTCAGGAGCGCGCGTTGTAGCGGATGTACGGGTCCAACGCAGGAACGTCCCAGGACCGGTAGAACGCCGCCACATGCTCACGGAGCAGCGCCACGCGCCGGGCCGTCTCATCGGGGAACGGCGTCGCGTCCAGGCGCGCGGCCAACTCGCGGGCGGCGGCATCCACGTCGAAGCCGGTCGGGCGGCCGTCACGCAAGACGACCTCACCATCGATCAGGACCGTCTGCACGTCGCGAGCCTGCCCGCGCAGCACCAGCAGGTCGCGTGGCTCCACTTCAGGGGCGACCCACGGCCAGGTCAGGCGGGCCACGTCCACGAGTACCATGTCGGCCGCGTAGCCCGGCGCGATTCGCCCGAGCGTGCCCGCTTTGCCCAGCAGTGTGGCGCTGCCCGTGGTTGCCAGCCCGAACGCCTGCCGCAGTGCCAAGTGCGGTGACCCGATCTCCGGGGCGCGCTGAAGCGACCACGCCAGCCGCATCTCGCGGAACATGTCGTCGTCGTCGTCCAGGGCGTGCCCATCCAGCCCCAGCCCGACCGTCGCACCGGCGGCCACCAGCGCGTTGACGGCCGCGATGCCCGCCCGCAGCCGCAGATTGGAACTCGGGTTGTGGCTGACCGACGTGCCGGTCGCGGCCAGCACCGCGATCTCCGGCTCAGTCAGCCAGACGGCGTGCGCCAGCGAGAAGCGCGGCCCGAGCACGCCCAGGTCATGCAGATGCTGGACGACCGACGTGCCGTAGGTGCGCGGCCCATACAGCTTTTCGTAGAACGATTCCGAGACGTGCGTCTGGACGCCGGTCCCGAACGCCGCCGCCCGCTCGGCAATCTGCACCAGGAAGCTGTCGGACACCCAGTTCGGGCCGGGCGGGCCGTACCAGATGTCGATGCGGGAGTGCGCCGCGTACTCCTGGCCGAGCGCGCTCATCATGGTGAGGTAGTCGTCGGGCTGGAGTTGGTCAGGGCCGGGCAGGAACGTATCGGCGGCGGCGCGGGCCTCGGCGGGGAGGGCGTCAAGGAACCGCTGCCCCTCCTCCGGGCTGGCGGCGCTGACCAGCGGGTTCTGGTCGTTCACCCCGACTGCCAGTGCGACGCGGATGCCGGCGTCCTGGTAGCCGCGCAGCGCCTCGCGCACCCTGCCGACGGCACCGTCGGCCGGGCCACGGCAGGCGTGCATGTCCACCAGCCCGGTCACGCCCGAGCGCAGCAGCCGCGCCGACGTCAGCAGCGCATCAAGGTAGGCATCGGCGGGGCGCATCCGCCGTAGCTCCAGCAACCACGGCTCCAGCACGTCGTCGGCCACGCCCTGCTGGATGTGGGAGACGCCGCCGGCATGGTGGTGGCCGCTGATGAAGCTGGGCAGCACCGCCACGTCGCCCGATCCGAGTACCGCAGCATCGGGGTGCTGCTGGCGCAACGTGCTCCAGGCGTCCACGGCGGCGATGCGGCCATGCTGCACCAGCACCGCGCCATCCGTCAGCGTCCGGTCGGCGTCGGTCGCGCCCGTCACGACCCAGCGGCCCCGGACCAGCAACGATATCTCGCTGTTCGGCATCTGCACGCCCCTTTGCCCTGTGCCTCTCGCCCGGCATTGTCGCACGGCCCGATCATGGCGCACCGGGGGCGTCGTCGGCACGAGTGGGATTCCCCCAGGCGGCGCGTCCCGTTTGCCCGTGCGCCAGCGTTCTGGTTGCATGACGGCGGAGTCCGTCCCCCTGTATGCGGCCTCACGGCCAGATCGCTGGCGCGGCGGCAGCGCGACGTGGGAGCGAGTCCAGGGATGGAGAGCCAAGAACGCCGATGAAGCGGAAGCCGGGCGCACGCCGGCCGACGCTGGTGCCGCGCGCTGCCCCACCACAGCAGCCGCAGGCACCGGCCCGGCCCATGAGTTTCTCCCAGCGCAGACAGGTGCAACTGGCGCAGGGCGCCGCCGACGCCGCCGTCGCGGAGGGCGTGCCGCTGCATCAGGCCGGGCGGCTGGCCGACGCCGAAATCTGCTACCGCCGCGCACTGGCCCTCGACGCCGCCCATCCCGAGGCGCTGCACCTGCTCGGGCTGCTGGCCTACCAGCTTGGGCGCGCCGACCTCGCGCTGCCGCTCATCGAGCAGGCCATCGGCGTGGCGGCTGATCGCCCCTCGTACCACCTGAATCACGGGGCGGTGTTGCGGGCGCTCGGGCAGCCAGAGGCGGCGATTGCGGCGTGGCGGCAGGCGCTCGCGTTGCGACGGGACTACCCCGAAGCGTGGAACAACCTGGGCGTGGCGCTCCAGGCACTCGGCCAGCTTGACGAGGCGACGAACTGCTTCGAGTGCGCCGTTCGGCTGGCACCCGGCTACGCCGAGGCCCACTTCAACCTTGGGGTGGCGTGGCAGGCGGCGCGGCGGCCAGAGTTGGCCGTCACCAGCTACCGTGCGGCGCTCGCCATCCAGCCGGCCTACGTCGCGGCCCGCTACAACCTCGGCAACGCCCTGCGTGAAGGCGAGCAATTCGAGGAGGCGGCTGCCGCCTACCGCGCCGCGCTGGCGCTCGACCCCGAACACGTGGACGCGCAGAACAACCTCGGCGTGGCGCTCCAGGCACTTGGCGACCGCGACGGAGCCATCGCCTGCTTTGCCCGAACCATCGAACTCCAGCCCGACAATCCGCAGGCGCACACGAACCTCGGCCACCTCCTGCGCGACCGGGGCCGCTTCGACGAGGCAATGCAAGCGTACCGCCGGGCGCTGGCGCTCAATCCGGACGACACCGTGGCCCACAGCGGCCTGATCTTCGTGCTCGATCATCACGAGGGGGCGACGCCTGCTGACCGGCTGGCGGAGCGCCGCGCCTGGGACGCCCAGCACGCCCGCCCGCTGACCGCCGCTGCTGCCGCCCGTCCTCATCTGAACACGCCAGATCCGGCCCGAAAGCTACGAGTTGGCTACGTCTCCGGCGACTTTTACTACCATTCAGCGGCGGCGGGCTTCGTGCCGGTGCTGCTCGGGCATGACCGCGACCAGATCGAGGCGGTCTGCTACGCGACGCTGACAAAGACGGATGCCCAAACCGCCCGCATCAGCCAGGGCGTCCCGCTCTGGCGCGACGTGACGGCCCTGACCGACGCCGCCGTGGCCGAGCAGATTCGCGCCGACGGCATCGACATCCTGGTAGACCTCGGCGGGCACTCGTCAAGCGGCCGACTCGGCATCTTCGCGCGCCGCCCCGCCCCGATCCAGGTCACAGCCTGGGGCTACATCACCGGGACCGGCCTCGACGCCGTTGACTACTTGCTGGCCGACCCGGTCACGGTGCCGCCAGAAGCCGAACACTGGTACAGCGAGCGGGTGGCCCACCTCCCGAGCATCGTCTGCTACGAGCCGACAACCCAGGTGCCGGACGTTGTGCCGTCCCCGATGCTAGACTGTGGGTACGTCACGTTCGGCTCGTTCAACCGCGCCACCAAGCTCAGTGATGAGGCGCTCGACCTCTGGGCGCGCGTCGTGGCGGCGGTGCCGGACGCGCGGATGCTGCTGAAAAGCCCGGGCCTGGACGACGCCGAGAACCGGGCGCGCATCCTGGCCGCCTTCGCGGCGCGCGGCGTCGGGTCGGAGCGTATCGACATCCTGGGCCAGACGAACCGGTACGATCATCTTGCCGCCTACGGGCAGGTAGACATCCAGCTTGACCCGTTCCCGCACGTCGGCGGGGCCACCACCTTCGACGGCCTGCTGCAAGGCGTCCCCTGCGTCACGCTGCTGGGCGAGTTGATTCAGGGGCGGCTGTCGGCCTCCTTCCTGGCGCTGCTGGGCCTTGACGACCTGATCGCGCGCACACCAGACGAGTACCTCGCGATTGCCGGACGGCTGGCCCACGACCCCGCCCGCCTTGCCGCCGAGCGCACGACGCTGCGTGAGCGGCTGTTCGCCTCGCCCCTCGCGGACACCGAGACGTACACGCGGTCCGTCGAAGCCCTGTACCGTCGCTTTTGGCACGCCTGGTGCGCCGCGCGATCACATGGCGTTCACCGCCCGCACAACCACGAATGCCCAGCCCTCACCCCCGACCCCTCTCCCACTTGTGGGAGAGGGGAGACGGGGCGTTGGCTCCCTTCTCACGTTTGCAACACGGGGGGTGAGGGGTGACCGAAGCCACCGCGCTGCTCAGTCAGGGGTTGGCCGCGCACCAGGCCGGCCGCCTCGCGGATGCCGAAGGCTGCTACCGGCAGGTACTGAGCGCCGAGCCGGGCCAGCGTGACGCCCTGCACCTGCTGGCCGCCGCTGCCCTCCAGGCGGGCCGCGTGCCTGATGCGCTGGCGTACGCGCGGCGGGCCACCGACGCCGCACTGGATCAGCCCGTCTTCTGGAACACCCGTGGCGTGGTCGAGCGGGCGGCCGGCGAC
>JBBQBU010000200.1:0-9790 GCA_038318015.1 Chloroflexota bacterium
GAGGGGCCGGGGGTGAGTGGCTAGGCGTAGAACGGTTCGCCGATGGTCAGCATCAGCCGGTTGGCCCAGGAGAAGAACGCCGCCGACTGGGCGATGTCCAGAATCTCCAGGTCCGCCAGGCCCAGCGACCGCAGCCGCTCGACGTGCGCCGTCGTGACCGTCGAGGGCGTCCGTGCAATCTGCACCGCGAGGTCCACCACGGCCGACCAGCGGTCATCAAGCTCCAGGTCGATGCCGGCTCCGGCGCCGTAGTTCAGCACGCGGTCCACGTCGGCCTCACGCTTGCTCAGGTTGGCCGCCGTGCGGGCGTGCACCGACGCGCAGAAGATGCAGCCGTTCCAGCGCGACGTCACGGCCGCCGCAAGCTCGCGCTCGGCGCGGGGTGCGCCGCCGTGGGTGTAAAAGATACCGAGGTCCGTCTTGGTGCGCTCGGTGAGCACGTCGGCGTCCAGCGCCAGCAGCCGGAAGTACGGCGAGTTGCCCGGCCGCCCGGCCAGCGCCTCGGCCTGCGACGGCGTGGCATCCTCGGGGTTCAACGGCTCCAGCCACGGCGTCCAGGACAACTGGTCGCGGGTGAACACCTTCGGCCGGTTCAGCGGCTCCTCGGGGATGATGATGTTCGCCGCGCCCTTGCCGTTGCCGGACTCGGTCGGCCCGATCACCGGCTCAGCCTCACCCGAGCCGCCGCCCATCACTTGCAGCGCGGCGATGACGCGCAACTGGAAGCTAAGGAAGGCGACGATCTGCGAGAGCGTCAGGATCTCGGCGGTCGAGAGGCCGGCGTCGGACAACGCCTGGTGGCTGGCCGTCGTCGTGTCAACCGGGTGGGTGCTCAGCAGGTCGGTGTGGGCCAGGAGCGCTGCCAGCCGCGTCGAGAGGCTGGTGTCGCCGCCGAGCACGTTGCCGGCCGCCACGACAATCTCTGGCGACGCGCCGTTCTTCACCAGACCAGCCTTGTAGTGCGCCACACCCTCGCGGGATGCGTGCCGGCTGGCGACGCGCAGCGCCACCGCGTACCGCTCCATGCCGGACAGCCCGGTGGACTCCTTCGGCGAGAACAGGGCAAGGTAGCTGCCCTGGGCGTGGTCTCGGGACTCGGGGCGCTCTGCGCGGAGCGCGGCCAACGCGGAGCCTTCGGCAATGCCGGCGAGGCTCGAAATCACGTCACTCATCGTGTCTACTCTCCCGTGGTCGAAGCTGCGAAATTCGGCCGCCAGCCGAGTTCTGGGGCAACCTGCTTGGCAATCAGTTCCAGCGACTTGAGGATGTGCGCCTGCGTCGGCGAGCCGGGCTGTACCTGACAGATCAGCTCGGTCGTCATCGGCATCAGGCGGTCTTCGCGCAGGCTCGCGATGACCTCCTCCGGGTGGCCGTAGTGGATGTGGATGCGCGCAAACGCCTCTTCCGCCGACAGGCCGGTCGGGAACGCGTTGCGACTCTGGAGCAGTTTGACCCACTGGTCAACGCCGCTGCCCATGTCGGCCATCGCCGTCTTGCGGTCGGCAGCCGCGTAGACCGTGCGCGACAAGCCCAGGCGTGGCGCAACGCCCACCCTGGCGATCGCCTGAGCGTAGGCCTCACCGATGGGAAGCTGCACCACATCGGCCGGGTCGCGGCTCATGGCGGAGGTGCGCGCCAGCAGCAGGCCGTTGCCGTTCTGCCCGATGCGCGCGCCGCCGTCCACGCTGAACGTGGCCTCCCAGATGCGGTCGGGCAGGGTCGGGGAGGTCGGGTACATGACCGCCGTCGTGCCGTTGATCGGCTTGCCGACCAGCGCGTCTTTGACGATCTCGACGCCTCGCGCATGGTCCTCGCGGCGGGCGTTCACGTCGCGCCCAAGCGCCGAGAAGGTCAACGGGTCGCCGCCCGGCCCGAGGCCAAGTTGCAGGCGGCCGCCGCTCAACACGTCCACGAACGCGGCGTCTTCGGCGACGCGGACCGGGTCTTCCAGCGGCAGCGTCACGATGGCCGTGCCGAGGCCGATGCGCTTCGTACGTTCGGCCGCCGCGCCCAGGAACGCGAACGCCGACGGCAAACGACCGGCCCCGTTCAGGAAGTGGTGCTGCGCGATCCAGCCGGTGTCGTACCCGAGTTCTTCAGCGGCGCTGAACATGTCCAGCGCAAACTTGTACGAATCGGCGGCGTCGGCACCCACTTCGAGGCGGGTCAAGAAGCCAAGCTTCAGCCGCGTCGGCTGCGGCTGGCTGGCGGTGGTTCCTACTGCGGTCGCGGTGTCGGCGGCTAAGACCACGAACTGCCTCCTGGATCACGGACGGACGCGTAGATAGCTACGACTTCGACAAGCCCCGCCGCCATTGGCGCGTGCGAAGCGAACAGGTTTTGTGTGGCGGCCGGTGCGTCATCACCCAGCCACAGCGAACCGACACGCAGGGCACCGGCAAGCACATCAACACCGGCAAGGTCGTGTACCGACACCGCTGCTGTCTGTGCGCGTCGTTGAATGAGAGACACCGCTAGTTTCCTATTGTCAAGAGGGTCACGTCACTAACTCGGGATTATTGCACGTTGGCACTATTGTGCCCGGAAGTGCGGCGCGCGGCCACCCTATGTTGCCGCCTGTCCGGTGGAAGTAGACGGCGATCGTGCCGTCGGCGTGTCATCCGGGCGCGGGCGCGTGGCCCTGGCGGCTGACTTGAGGGCGGGGGTCGCGGCTGGCGCGGGGGCGTGCTCGCCGCCGCGTCGTCGTCATCGACGCCGGGCAGCAGCGCAACGCACCGGCCGCCCATATGCACGGCTACCTCTCGCGGGACGGCATCAGCCCAACCGCGTTCCTAAACCTGGGCCGAGCCGAGGCCCGCAGCTACGGCGGCGAGATCGTACAGGGGAAGGTCACATCTGCTGAACGTCAGGATGAAGAATTCGTCGTCTCGCTCGAAGGAGGCGAGTTGGTGCGGGCGCGCTGGCTGCTGGTGACGACCGGGTTGGTGGACACCTTGCCGGCCATCCCCGGCCTGCGCGAGCGGTGGGGTCGCGATGTTCTGCACTGCCCGTACTGTCACGGTTACGAGGTCCGCGACCTGCCCCTCGGCGTGATTGCGCCGTCGCTGTTCAGGGTCCAACACGCGCCGCTGATTCGCCAGTGGTCGGCCGACCTGACCGTCTTCCCGCACACGCTGGCCCCGGACGAGATCCCGGCCGCCGACCGCGAACGGCTGGCGGCTGTCGGCATCCGCCTCGTCGAGGGGCCAATCGCCGGGCTGGTCGTGAAGGATGACCACCTGACCGGCGTGCGGATGGCGTCCGGCGCGGTGATTCCGGTCAGCGCGGTGTTCGCCGCCGTGGGCTTCGAGGCCCGCGACTCGCTCCTGGCCGCGCTCGGGGCCGCCGCCACGGTCACGCCGTTTGGGCCATTCGTCACGACCGATCCGTTCGGCCTGACCAGTGTGCCGGGCGTCTGGGCGGCCGGCAACGTTGCCACGCCGATGGCGCAGGTGATCGACGCCGCGAGTGCCGGCTCACGCGCGGCGGCAGCGATCAACCTGGACCTTGTCCACGAAGATACCGCGCGCGCCGTACACGTCTGGCAAGGCAGCGCCACGGCATAGCCGGGTGAGTGCACCGCGGCCCCCGCCCTACTCGGAGTTCAGGATGCTCCATTCTGCTGATCGTCAGTAGAGGGAAGCACTCTGCCGACCGCTAGTGACCGACTGCTCCTAAAGTCGCGGTGCGCGCCGGGGGCGGCTCGACCAGGACTGCGCCGCTGGCACACAACTGGTCAAGTGCGTCGGGCAGGCCGGCCTGGGCCAGCACCGATGCCGCGTCCATGCCGGGGGTCGCGGCAGGCCGGCCTGGTGCCATCGGCGTCAGCGACAGCCGCGCGCCCGGCCCAACGGTGGTGATGACCTCGCCGGTGTCGTGGGGGCGGGTCACGCTGAGGCCGTGGTCGGCTACCCAGGCGTCCCGCATGATGTCGGGCAGTGATGTGAGTACGCGGTGCACCCCGACACCGGCCGCCGTCAGGTCAGTGACCCAGGCGTCGGCCGGGCGGGCGGTAATGCGCTCCAGCAGGAATGCTTCGAGGGCCGGCCCGTCCAGGTCCGCGCACCCCTCCAGCCCGGGCACGGCGGCTAGCGCCGCCCGCTGTGACGACTTCGCCCCCAGGAACAGCCAGTCGTCCTGCGCGCGAAACATGCGGTGCAGCGGGCCGGAGCCTCGGGCGTCTCGTCCGCGCGGCTCGTCCCAGACCTTGCCGGCGTACTGTTGGAGATATGCCGATTGCAGGAACGTGCCCGTAAACGCCAGGGCGGCCTCGGGGCGCTGGCCCTGGCCGGTGCGGGCACGGTGGAACAGCGCCAGCGCCGCGCTGTACGCCCCCAGTAGGCCGGTCCCGTAGTCGTTGACGGCGAACGGCTGCATCAGTGGCTGGCCGTCGCCGCCGAAGCGCACGTGCAGGCCGGTCGTCACCTGACCGTTCGGCTCGTAGCCCGGCCACGCACCCCAGGGGCCGTCGTGCCCGAACGCGCTGATACTGACCGAGATGACATCTGGCCGCACGGCGCGCAGGTGCTCGTAGCCGATGCCCATGCGCTCGGGCACGCCTTTGCGGAAGTTCTGGAGCACCACGTCGGCCTGCCGCGCCAGCCGCCAGAAGACATCCATGCCGTCGGGCGTCTTCAAGTCCAGAAGGATCGTCTCTTTCGCGCGGTTGGTGTCGGTGTGGTAGCGGTGGACGCTGGTGCGGTACCCGGCGCCCTGCTCATGCGGGTTGTTGATTTTGATGACGCTGGCACCGTACTCGCCGAGGGTGCGGCCTGCGGTCGGGCCAGCCAGCACCATCGAGAGGTCGAGGACGCGGAGGCCGGCCAGCGCCTGGGTCAATGAGCTGGCCTGCGCCGCCTGACCGTTGGATACCAGCGACGGTGCTGCGGAGCGGCCGGCAGCGGCCCGCGCAAGGACGCTGGCGCGGTCGCCATCTGGCAATGACGCGGGCCTGAGCGATGCGTCGGCCATGCCGGAGAGGCGGACCGCGCGGCCGGGCTGCCACATCGGTCCGTAGCGCGGATCGTCCATCTTCCTGACGATGCCGGCTACGCGGGCGTGCGGCGTTTCGATCCACTCGGCGGCGCTCCGACAGACGGTGATCGGCACGCCGCAACTGCCGCCGACCGCTTCCCACTCGGCGGCCGGCCGGGACGCGAACAGCGCGCGGAGGCGGGCACGGGTCTGGGCGGCCAACGCCGGCTCGCGGGTCAGGCGCGGGATGTCGTTCAGCCCTTCAGCTAGCCAGCTGTCGTTGCCGGTCGCCTCGACGAAGCGCTGTCGGAAACGCGGCGTGGAGCCGCTGTAGAAGACCCAACGCCCGTCGCCACACTGGTATAGGCCGCCCCAGAAATCATCTGGTCGGCCGCCGGCTGGCGCATGGTCGATAAGCAGGCCGTGCGCGCCGATGGCCGCGAAGGTGGCGTCAAACAGTGGCATCTCGATGCGCTGGCCCCGTCCGGTCCGCTCACGTGCGATCAGCGCCATGACGATAGCCAGCGCGCTCTGGATCGCCGCGAAGTGCGACGCAATCTGTATGGCGGTGTACGACGGCCCGTCCGATTCGCCGGTCATCGGGCGGCGGTAGGTGGCGGTGGCCGCCCCGATGACGCCCTCCCAGCCGGGCAGGCCGGCGCGAGGATCGTCCGAGGCGAAGCCGGGGATGGAGCAGTAGACGAGGCGCTCGTCGGCCGCCGTCATGGCCGCGGCTCCGAGGCCCAGGCGGTCCATCACGCCTGGCCGGAACCCTTCGACTACGACATCTGCTGATCGGATCAGGGACAGGGCTGTCGCGCGATCGGCGTCGGCTTTCAGGTCGAGGGCGATACGCTGTTTACCCCGGTTCCAGGTCGCATTGGCGGGCGTGTCCCAGGCTGGCCCGGCCGGCGGATCAATCCGTACAACGTCTGCACCATAATCGGCCATGAGCATCGCTGCGAGCGGCCCCGCGATGTACTGCCCAAAGTCGATCACCACGATGCCAGCGAGTGGACCAGCCATGTTTACGCACCTCCCAGGAGCAGCGTTGCTCGTGTGCCCGTGCGGGTCTGCAAAGGAGTTTCAGCGATGTATGCGCCATCGGGCTTTGGCCTCGCGGAGGTCGGGGATGTCGAGGTCTTCCCAGCGGGCGACCGCATCCACCTGTTCCACCTGACGCTTCCGAACCATGATGTCGTGCAGCATAGTAGCTCGGATGACGGGCTGGCCTGGAGCGCGCTGCCGAATGCGATCCGCACCAGCGACCCCGGCGCTTGTGACGACGATCAAATCTGGACGATGAGCGTCACCGAGCGCCACGGGCGGTACTACATGGTGTACACCGCCCTGAGCCGCGCCGATGATGGCCTGGTCCAGCGGACGGCACTGGCGATCTCGAACGACCTGACGCACTGGACGAAGACCCCGACGAACCCGGTCGGGGAGGCTGATGCGCGCTGGTACGAAGCGACGACGGAGGCGTCCGGGCGGGTGTCCTGGCGCGACCCGAAGCCGATCCTGCTGGGCGACACCTACTACGCCACAGTCTCGGCACGGGTGCCGACCGGGCCGCTGCATCGGCGGGGCTGCGTCGGGCTGCTGGCCTCGCGCGATCTGGTGAACTGGGAGGTGCGCCCGCCGCTGTTCGCGCCCGGTCGGTACTGGGATCTGGAGTGCCCGCAGGTGTTCGAACTGGGCGGGCGCTACTATCTGACGGCCGCCATCATGGAGGACCGGACGCAACGGTACTGGGTGGCTGACCGCTTTGAGGGGCCGTACACGGTGCCGGCCGGCGGTAATGTGCTGGTGCCGAAGGGACACTACGCCGGGCGGGTCTGCACCTGGAAGGGCATGGACCTGTACTTCTGCTGGCACCGCCCGGTGGTGGTCCCCGGCCAGTTTGGCGACTACGACTGGCGCGGCTTCCGCAATCCGTTTGGGAAGCTGGTGCCGGCTCCGCTGGTGTTGACACCGCGCGCCGATGGAACCCTCCAGTGCAGCAGCTACCCCGGCTGGGAGGAGTACCGAAAGGCGGCGGCAGCTCCGGTCGTGACGGATGCACCCGCCGGCTGGCAGGTCGAGACGACGCCCGGCGGGATGCAGACGGTCGCCAGCGCACAGGCGGCGTCTGACTTCCTGCTGGAAGGCACGTTGACGCTGTCGGCGGCGGCCGGCGGATTGGCGTTCCGGCTGGACGACGACGAGGGCGGCTATACAGTGACGCTGACGCCGGGGTCGCGCGACGTGGTGCTGGCGAAGTCGTTCAGCACGATCCGCCCCGAGGATGACCGGCCGTGGTTCCGTTACCAGGAGCTTCAGCGCGGCGCCCTGTACGAGCCGGTGGCGGCCGGCGTCCCGATGCCGGCCCGCTTGCTGGTGGTCGGCACCTACATCGAGTGCTCGGTGAACGGCGAGGTGGTCATCGCAACGGCCAGCCATGAGCGTCAGTCTGGGCGCGTCGGCCTGTGGGCAGAGAGTGGCAGCGCGCGCTTGGAGGATGCGCGGTGGTCGCCGCTGCGCCGGCCCGAGCATAGCTAGCCCGGCCGAAGGTGCACATGGCCGCCATCCTGGCATCGATGGAGCCTCGTAGGGGCGTGCCGCTAGAACGGCCGCGCTCATTCAGGCTGACCGTGGGAACGGCTCGACGGCGCAAGACATTGTGCTCGCCCCATTGAATGTCATCTTGAGCAGCGAGCGTGCAAGCGTCGCGAAGGATCTCACCCACTGCTCAGGCGGCCAGGGTCGTCCGACTGTCACCGCCAGCGTCGTCTGTGAGATCCTTCGCTGCGCTCAGGATGACATGGGTTGTTGACGGCCTCTCGCCGCTCGCGATACGGATGCAGTTTTGTCCGCGCCCTGCTACGATGCTGGTATGTGTGCAGTTCAGGCGGGCGCACGTTCGTTCCTCGAGTCCGCGCGCGCGCTTGCCCCACGCATTCGTGAGGCAGCTCCGCTGATCGAGCGGAACCGTGAATTGCCGCGCCCGCTCTTTGAAGCGTTGGCCGACGCCGGCCTGTTTCACATGATGGTCCCGCGGCAGGTCGGCGGCGCTGAGCTTGACTTGCCGACCTACCTCGACGTGATCGAGGAGCTCGGGCAGGCGGACGGCAGCACGGCCTGGTGCATCAATCAGGGCGGCATTTTCGCCACGCACGCCTGCTGTATGCCGCCGGCGCTGGCCCGCGAAATCTGGTTCGGGACGCCGCGTGCCGTCGTGGCGAACACGCCCGCGCCGACCGCAACTGTCGTGGCGGTGCCGGGCGGCTACCGCGTGACCGGCCGCCAGCCGTACAGCACCGGCTCGCGGCACGCTTCATGGATCGCGGCGCGCGGTGCCATCACCGAGGACGGCGCGCCCCGACGGCTGCCTGATGGATCGCCGGACATCCGTTTCCTGGCCATCCCCATTGGTGAGGTCACGCTGCTGGATACGTGGCACACGTACGGGTTGCGCGGCACCGGCACCCACGACTTCGAGGTGACGGACCATTTCGTGCCGGAGCATCGGACGTTCTCGCCAACGGCCGCGCCGTTGCCGGAGTACGGGCAGCTGTACATCATCAACCGGAACACGCTGTTCGCCGTCGGGGATGCCGGTATCGCGCTGGGGGTGGCCCGCAGCAGCGTGCAAGCGTTCATCGAGCTGGCGCACGCGAAGATGCCGGGCTACATGACGGCGAAGCTCGACACGGTGCCGATGGTGCACTACGAGTTGGGGCAGGCCGAGGCGCTATTGCGGGCCGCGCGGTCGCTGCTCTTCGAGACAGTCCGCGAGGTCTGGACGTCGCTGGTTGCCTCCGGCGCGCTGACGATGGACCAGCGGGCGGCCCTGCGGACGGCCACCACGTTCGCGCTGCGGCAGTCCGCGAAGGTGGTGGAAACGGTGTACAACCTGGCCGGCGCATCGGCCGTCCTGAACAGTCACCCGCTGCAGCGGCAGTTCCAGGACATCCACGTCATCACCCAGCACGTGCAGGCGCGGCAGGCCCACTACGAGCTGATCGGGCGGTATCTGCTGGGCCAGCCCACGGACGGCCGCTACCTCTAGTTGCTGGCAACATCCTCCTCGACAGGCTGATCGAGTTGGGAGAGGCAGTCGCGCGGAGATACGATGATGACCTTGTCATGACATTGCGCGTGGTCCTGTATCCCCGCTGACACGGTCCCAGCGGGCCGTACGGCACTCAATACCTGAGGCAATTGCAGACCCGTGGAGATGACTGAAGCTACAATCAGGCGGGCTGAGGCGCAAAGGAGGGCCGGCCTGTCACCAGGCCGGCCCGTGCGGGCACGCCGCGCGCCACGGGGCAGCGCGGGTGGCTACTTCGGCTGCACCAGCTCGATGCGGACGTTGTCCGGCCCCTTGACGAAGGCGATCCGCGTCGTCGGGGCGAAGTCCCACGGCTCAACCTCGATCTCGACGCCGCGCTGCCGGAGGTCTTTGACCGTCGCGTCGATGTCGGCCACGCGCAGCCCGATGTGGTCCGCGCCGTAGTGCCGGGTGCCAGCCTCGGCCAGCGTCTCGCCGTCACGCGCGGGGCGCAGCAGGACGTTCGCGCCGCCGAGTTGGAGCGTCACGCCGGGGACGCCGCGCGAGTCGCGCCGGTCTATGAACTCGGCCCCGACGCCGTCCACGAACCAGCGTTCGGTGGCCTCAAGGTCGGAGCAGAAGACGGGCATGTGGTGGAACTGGGAACTTCGCGCGTCAGTCATGTGGGTGCCTCCACGGCGGCGTGGCGTCGGCCGGTGGCAGCGTGCGGTGCCCCTGCATCGGGTAGTGTCACGCGAGCCGCCAGCGACGCGCCTTGATGCC
>JBBQBU010000201.1:0-9774 GCA_038318015.1 Chloroflexota bacterium
GACAACTCCGGCGGCGGCGACGATGACGACGACAACTCCGGCGGCGGCGACGATGACGACGACAACTCCGGCGGCGGCGACGATGACGATGACAATTCCGGCGGCGGCGACGATGACGACGACAATTCCGGCGGCGGCGACGATGACGACGACAATTCCGGCGACGATGACGACGACAATTCCGGCGACGATGACGACGATTCTGCGGACAACTCCGGCGGCGATGACGACTCTGGCGATAACTCCAGTTCAGACGACTCGGGTGGGGACAACGGCGACTCCTCGGGCGAGTCTGCTACTCCGTCCGTAGCCTCGACCCTCCCCGATCTTGAGTCCGTCGGCACCAGCACCGGCGGCGACGTCTCCATCTCGCTGGGCGGCGAGCGCCTCATCCTCAAGGTCTTCCCCTGGATGCCGAGCGGCATCACCATCACCGTCCGCAAGGCGTTGCCGACCCAGTACGCATTCGTGCCGGGCTCGAAGGTCGGCGACCTGATGTTCACCATCGAGGCGAAGGACTCGTTCGGCAATATGCTCCAGACGCTGCCGGCCGAGGTGAACCTGAGCATCCGCTACAACGACTCGGAGGTCCGCGGGCTGAACGAGGGTACTGTCACGATTTCGCGGCTCAACACCCTGGAGAACCAGTGGCGGCCGGCACCGAAGCTGTACCGCGACGGGAACTTTAACTATGTCGCCAGCTCGCTGATGGAGCTTGGGGTGTTCGTCGTCCACATCCCGTGATGCGCGGGTAGCGCCAACACCTATCAGTTCCAGGCAGCCCGCAGGAACCGGCGCCGGTTCCTGCGGGCTTTCCCGTGCAACGCCGCCGTGCCGCAACCGTGCGGACAGCGCGGGCGGCGAACGGGTATACCTCCGTCCGGTCGCCGGGCGCTGGCCCCGCGTCCCATGCGCCCCTCGTACCTACTCCTGTACCTGTAGCCGCCAACTCCCGGTGGGCGTCGGCGTGGAGATGTCACCGTGGCCCGCATCCGGCTCGGGCGCCCGTCCCTGCGCACGACGCTGCTGACGCTGCTCGTCGGGCTGCTGCTGACGACGGTCTTTTCGCTGGCTGCCGTCGTCCAGGTGGGCGTCAGCCGCATCGTGGATGAGATGGAGAGCCGCTCGTTCACGGTGGGTGCGCTGGCCGTCGGCACGCAAGTGGATGCGTTCTTCGCGCCCACCCTGCCGCTGTTGCAGGAGTCAGTGGAACAGGTGCAGCGCAGCCGCCTGCGCGTGGACGACGTGGAAGACCTGTCGGAGTACCTGGTGGGGAGGCTCCGGCGGGCGCGGTCGGTCGGCTGGCTTAGCTACTCTGACGAGGCGACCGGGCGGTTTGTGGGGGCGTGGCGGCGCGCAGACGGGGCCATCATCCTGAACCGCTCGCGGCCGGACGTAGACGGCGGCCGGCCGTTTGAGGTCGAGGTGACGTCTGACGGCCGGCGCATCCCCTTCGCCCGCGACCTGCCGGGCGGCTACGATCCGCGCCAACGGCCGTGGTATCAGCAGGCCGTCGCCACGCCCGGTGTCACCTGGACGCAGCCGTTTGAGTTCAACGAGGGCGCGTTTGGCGTTACGGCGGCCCTCGCGCTGCGGACCCCGGTCACGAATGAGCTGCTCGGGGTCTTTACGGCCGACTTCTTCCTGGACGATATCTCGGCGTTCCTGGCGTCCACGGCCCGCGCGACGAGCATCGGCAGCGTGCGGCTGCTGGTCCTCTCGCGTGACGGTGTCGTCGTGGCGGACTCGACGGGGCGCCCGGACGCCCTGGCGACCGCCCTGGCCGGCCAGGGGGCGCGGATGCTGCCCGGCGGGTTCGCAGCGGTTCACGCCGAACAGCCGATCGCGGTCGGCTTCGCGCTGGACGGCGACCGATATATCGGCGCGTTCCAGGTGGTCGGGTCAGACGGCGGCCCTGAGTGGATCGCCGCCGTGCTGATGCGCGAAGACGAAGTGCTCCAGGTGGTGTACGAGACCCGCCGGGGTGCGCTGTCGCTGGGGCTGCTGTTCCTGACCATTGCCGTCATCCTCGGGTCCATCCTGGCGCACCGTGTCGCCGTGCCGCTGACGATGGTGGCGCGCGACCTTGAGCGCGTCGGGCGCTTCGATCTGTCGGCGGGGCCGTCGCCATCGTCATTCGTGGAAGAGATCGCCGTCGTCGGCAACTCAGTGGACCGGATGAAGTCTGGCTTGCGCTCGTTCGCCCGGTACGTCCCCACCGAGATCGTGGGCGACTTGCTGGCCGGCGGCGACGAGGCCCGGCTCGGGGTGCAGTACCGGCGGATGACGATCCACTTCTCGGACGTGGCGGGCTTCAGCCGCATTGCCGAGCACCTGCCGCCGGAGCGCCTCATTGAGCAGTTGAGCGAGTATCTGCTGGAGATGACGACGATCCTCCGCGAGGAGCACGGCACCATCGACAAGTTCCTGGGCGACGGCATCCTGGCATTCTTCAACGCCCCCCATGATGTGCCGGACCATGTCCGGCGGGCCTGCATGGCGGCCGTACGCTGCAAGGCGCGCCTGGACGAGCTGAACCGGGCCTGGGAAGGGGCGGGGCGGTCGGCGTTCCACGTGCGTATCGGGCTGCACGTGGCCGAGACGCTGGTGGGGAACGTCGGGACGCCGGAGCGCTTCGACTACACGGTGGTGGGCGACCCGGTGAACCTTGCCAGCCGGCTGGAGTCACTGAGCAAGCTGTACGGCACCTGCATTCTGACCTCGGAGGAGGTCCGGCGGGAGGCCGGGCCGGGCTTCGCCTGGCGCACGCTGGACCGGGTGGCTGTGGTCGGGCGGGAGCGCGCGACGCAAGTCTGCGAGCTACTGGGCGAGGAAGCGACCTTGCCGCCGCACATCGCCCACGCGCGCGATCTCTACGAGCGGGCGCTTGACGCGTACGTGGCCGGGCAGTTCTCGGAGGCGGCGGCCGGCTTCCGCGAGGCTGCCGCCATCTGGCCGGAGGACCACGCCGCCGTGGAACTTGCCGAGCGCGCGGCGGGCCTTGCCCACGCGCCGGCCCCGGACGGCTGGGACGGCGTGTACGCGCAGACGGTGAAGCTGTGAGGCGGGGTTCTCGGTTCTAGGGGACGGCCCTCACCCCCTGGGCCCCTCTCCCGCAAGCGGGAGAGGGGGAACAATCATCCGACACCCAACAGCCGCCTTGACGCACCTTGCGTTCCCTGACTATGATCATCTAGCAATATGCTCATATGTGAGGATGCCTATGAGTGAAGCGCTCAGGGCGTACAAGGCCGAGTTGTTCAAGGCGCTCGGCCACCCCACGCGGATCAGGATTCTGGAGTTGCTGCGTTCGGGCGAGGCCAGCGTCTCCGACTTGCAGGCCAGCATGGAGATTGAGGCGTCGGTCGTGTCGCAGCAGCTGGCCGTCCTCCGGGCGCGCCGCCTCGTCGAGACGCGCAAGGTTGGCAGCAGCGTCTTCTACCGCGTGCGTGATCCTCAGGTCTGGCAGATCCTTGACGCCGGCCGCGAGCTATTTGTCAGTCATCTGGCCGGGCTCACGGCCAGCCTCGAAGAGGACGATGCCGAATCGGGCCTCAAACGGGAGGTCCGGTGAAATCCCTCGCACTGTTCGCGCTGTGGCAGCGCGAGTTTCGTCACTATGGCCGTGACGACTTCCGCGCTGACCTGCTGGCCGGTCTCACGGTTGCCGCCGTCGCGCTGCCCCTCGCCCTCGCCTTCGGCGTCGCCTCGGGCGCAGACGCCGCGGCAGGTCTCGTCACCGCCATCCTGGCCGGCTTTATCATTGGCAGCCTCGGCGGCGCGGCCTTCCAGATTTCCGGCCCGACCGGGGCCATGTCAGCGGTGCTGCTGGTGGTGGCCGCGCGCCACGGCATGGCGGGCATCTGGCTGGCCGGTGTCATGGCTGGCGTGCTGATCCTGCTGATGGGCGTGTTCAAGCTTGGTCGGCTGATCTCGTTCATCCCGTCACCGGTGATTGTCGGGTTCACGTCGGGCATCGCCGTCATTATCGCGTTGGGCCAGTTGCCGAACGTGCTGGGCACCGCCCCCGGAGGCGGCGAATCGGCCGTGGCGATGCTGGTGGGCTACTTCGAGCACGGCGTCTCGGTGGACGTGCGCGCGCTGGCGCTGGCCGGAGTCGTCGCCCTGCTGATGATCGTCCTGCCGCGCTTCTGGCCGCGCCTGCCGTCCTCGCTGGTCGGCATCGTCGTGGCGGCGGTGCTGGCGTACGTGCTGGGTTGGAACGTCGCGTCCATCGGCGAGATCCCCCGGACGATCCTGCTCGACCACCGCCTGACGCTCGGCATGATCTCGCCGTCGCTGGTCGCCGACGTGACCGGCGCGGCCATGTCTATCGCCATCCTGGGGGCCGTCGAGTCGCTGCTGTGCGGCGCGGTCGCCTCGACCATGACCGGCACCCGCATGGACACCCGCCAGGAGTTATTGGCACAGGGGCTGGGCAACATCATCATCCCGTTCTTCGGTGGGGTGCCGGCGACGGCTGCCATCGCCCGGACCAGCGTCAACATCAAGAGCGGCGGGCGCACCCGGCTGGTCAGCATCATCCATAGCATCGCGCTCCTGCTGGCGGCGCTGGTGGCTGCCCCGCTGATCGCCGGGGTGCCGTTGGCGGCGCTCGGCGGCGTGCTGATGGTGACGGCCTTCCGGATGAACGAGTGGGGCACCATTCGCTTCTTCGTGAATCGCCGGCTGTGGCACGCAATTGCCGCGATGTTCGCCACGCTGCTGGCGACCGTCATCCTTGATCTGACGCAGGCGATCCTGCTCGGCATCGTCGTCTCAGCCGCGCTGTTCTTGCAGCAGATCAGCAAGATTCACGTCACCAACGTGGCCGTCGATCCAGAGCGGATGACCGACCAGCCGGACCCGTCGTTGCCGAGTTCCCACCAGACGACGCGCGTGATCTACGTGACCGGGCCGCTCTTCTTCGCCAGTGTCGCCACGTTCAAGGAGGAGCTAGAACGGGTCGCCGCGTCGGACCATGTGATCCTGTCGCTACGCGGCGTGCCGACGCTTGACCACATGGGCGTCGAGGCCATCGACGAGGTCATCGACCGGCAGCGCCACGGTGGCGGCGATGTCCACCTCGCGGCGATCCAGCCGGGCGTGCTGGCGACGCTGACCCAGACCGGCGTGCTGGACCGCCTGGGCCGCGAGCGCGTCCACTGGGGTGCCGAGCAGGCGATCCATGCCGCGCACCTGGAGCAGGGCACGCACGAGCTGGCACTACGTGCGAAAGCGGCAACAGCAGCGGCGCGGATGCCCGTCACCGCTGCCGCCGCGAACGACGCTGAGCGCATTGAGCGGGCCGCTGCGGAGGTCGCCGTCCCCGGTTGACGCAGCTGATGGGGCGGACGCGCGAGCAGGCGACGCCCTTGCCTCTCCCTCCCTCGCGCCATCCGAACTTGTGAACCTGCGGGCTACGTCCCGACGTTGACGGCCCGCCGGCCCGTCACGAGCAGGTGGACGGCGGTGCCAGCGATCAGGAAGAGCATGCCGATCACGTCCGAGACCGGGTTGGCGTAGAGCAGCGCCAGCCCGCCAATGCCCATCAGCACACGCTCGGGCAGTTCGGCGTGCCGGAACATCCAGCCGCCGAACGTCACCGCCAGCGCACCGACCGCGATGCAGGCCGTCCCGAACGTCCAGACGGTTGTGGCAATATCCGCCGTCAAGACGCCGCCATCGCCCAGTAGCAGCAGCGTCGCGCCCTCCGCGTTCAGGGTGAACATGAACGGCACCAGGAACGCCGGCATGCAATATTTCCAGGTCAGCATCATCGTGCGGAACGGGTTGCCGCCGGTGATGGCCGCCGCCGCGAACGGTGACAGTGCCGTCGGGGGGGACACATCGGAGAGGACGGCGTAGTAGAAGATGAACATGTGCGCCGCCGGCTCCGGCACGCCGATGTCGCGCAGCGCCGGGACGATCATCACCGCAGCGATGATGTACGACGCCGTGACCGGCACCGCCAGCCCCAGCACCCAGACCGCTAGGGCCGCATAGACGACCGTCAGCAGCGGAATGCCGCCCGACAGCGCCACGATCACGCCGGAGATTTTCAGACCCAGGCCGGTCAGCGTGACGACCGACACGATCAGTCCGGCCGTGGCCGTCGTGGCAGCCACCGAAAGTGCCCCGCGCCCGCCGGACTCCAGCGCCAGCAGGAAGCGGCGGTCGGCGGCACCATCCGAGGCCAGCGACGGCAGCGAGACTCCCCAGCCGCGCAGCAGCGTCAGCAACGCCGCGATGCTCGCCGCCAGCATCATCGCCCAGAAAGCGGCGCGGTTCAGGTCCGTGCCGAGGGCCACCATGATGATGCCCAGCACCAGCCCGGCCCCACTGGCCGCCAGCGAGGTCAGGCGCGTGTCCGGCCGCAGGAAGCTCAGGCCGAAGGCGATGGCGATGGACCAGAAGACGGCCATGAACGGCGACAGCCCGACCGCCATCAGGATGGCGACGGCGAACAGCGACGAGAAGTGGTAGCCGTACTTCAGCGTCAGCTCCCACAACGGCAGCGTCTGCACATCTACCGCCCGCGTCTTCAGCCGGCGCGAGTCGGCCTCGATCATCAGCAGGCACGAGAGGTAGTACAGGACGGTCGGGATCAGCGCCATCACCAGGACATCCAGATAGGAGATGTCCAGGTATTCGGCGATCAGGAAGGCGGCGGCCCCGAGCGTCGGCGGCGAGAGGATCGCGCCGAGGCCGGAGGAGGCCAGTATGCCGCCGGCGGTGTCGCGGTCGTAGCCGGCCTTGCGGAGCATCGGCCAGGCCAGCGACCCGAGCGTGACGGTGGTGGCGACGCCGCTGCCGGAGACGGTCCCGAGCAGGAAGCCCGCCGCCGTCGCCGTGCGCCCGGCCCCCGCGCCGCTCTTGGAGCGCCCGAGCGCGGCGAACGACCAGTCCAGGAAGAACTTGCCGGCACCGCTGTACTCCAGCACTGCGCCGTAGATGGTGAACAGGATGATGAAGGTCGCCGCCACGTCCAGCGGTACGCCGAAAATGCCTTCAAGCGTCAGGTAATTCTGCCCAATGATGCGGTGGACGGGGTAGCCTCGGTGGTCGAGCGGTTCCGGCATGTACGGCCCCAGGTAGGCGTACAGCAGAAACAGGATCGCCGTCACGGGCAAGGGCCAGCCGGTGGTGCGGCGCGTCGCCTCCAGCACCAGCAAACTCAGGAAGATGCCCATCAGCACTTCGGTGATGGTCGGGTTGACGATACGTTGCAGGGCCGCTTCGTAGTTCAGGATCAGGTAGCCCAGGCTGACGATGGACAGCAGGGCCAGCACCACGTCGTACCAGGGGACTGTCGCGCGGGACCGCGTGCGCCAGGCGTACCCGACCAGCCCCGCCAGTACCACGGCGATGGCCCCCAGCGTGGATGGCTGGGTCCATTCGTCCAGAAAGCGGGTGCGCGCGGCAACTTGCGGCACCGGCCAGTACAGTCCCAGCAAGGCCGCGCCTACCGCCAGGATCGCCGCAAACTCAATCCAGTTGCGCCGACCACGCAACGGGTACAGCAAGAACGTCAGCGCCAGCACGATCAGCAAGAAGGTGGCGCGGTAGACCTGGGTGGTGATGGTGTACTGCGTCCAGTACAGGGCATAGACGGAGAGACCACCGGCGAGCAGCCCGGAGAGCAGCCGCCAGCCGCCGCCGAGCGTTCGAGTCGGGGACTCCGACTCGAACTGCTCGATCAACTGGCTGAGTTGCTCTTCGGTGAGGGGGGCGTCAGCAGCGGGGGCCGCCGTTGCGTCTGGCGCGGACAGAGGGCGGCGGTCTGACGGGTCAGGTGGTACGGCGGCTCGCGGCTGCATCAGGCTACGGCTTCCAGACGCCCTTTTCCTGGAAGAACTTGATAGCGCCGGGGTGGAACGGGATTGACGACCCGGCCGCCGCCGTCTCCAGCTTCAACGACCGGGCTTCGGGGTGAATCTGCTGGACTTCGGCCAGGTTGTCGAAGACCGCCTTGAGCAGGTCGTAGACCAGCCCCTCATTCATGTTGGCGTTGACAAACAGGATGTTGCCGATGCCGATGCCCGGCACGTCAGCATCGTTGCCCGCGTAGATGGCACGGGGCAGCGGGAACATGGCGTACTGCGGGCCGTACTTCGCGTCCAACTTCGGGATGTACTGGTCGGCTTTGATGAACTTGACCTTCAGGTTCGGCGTCGTCACCAGATCGGTGACGGCAGCCGTGGGCAGCCCGCCGATCCAGAAGAACGCGTCGATCTTGCGGTCCTTCATCGCCGCGACGGACTCCGCCACGCTCAGCGAGTCGCGGGTGATGTCCTTGCGCGGGTCCAGCCCGGCGGCCTCCAGGATGCGGTCGGCTGCGCCCTCGGTGGAGCTACCAGCCGACCCGACGGAGATGCGCTTGCCCTTCATGTCCTCAACGCTGTTGATGCCCGCGCCGTCGATGGCGACGACGTGGATGAAGCTCATGTAGAGGTTGGCGATGGTGCACGCCTGGATCTTGCCGGTGTCGGTGTAGGCACCCGCCCCCTTGATAGCGTCATTTGCCGAGTCGGCGGTGGACATGCCCACGTCGGCCTCGCCGGCGTGGATCAGCTTCATGTTGTCTACCGAGCCGCCCGTGACCTCAGCGGTCATCTCCGAGTTTGGCAGGCGGGCGGTGATGATGCGGGCCAACCCGCCGCCGTACGGGAAGAAGACGCCGCCGGTGCCGCCCGTCCCGATCACGAGACGTGCCTTGCCGGACTCACGCGGTTTGGTGGCGTTGGCCGCGACGCATGCGCCCTGGTCCATCGCTGCCACAGGTTTGGCGGCAGCCGCCGGGGCAGACGCCGCAGCAGCAGCCGGCGACGCGGCCGGGGATGCCGCAGCACTGGGTGACGCCGCAGCGGCCGGCGAGGCTGCCGCAGCGGGTGAAGCAGCAGCGGCGGCGGCCGGGGAACTGGCTGCCGCTGGCGAGGCAGCCGGGGCCGTCGTTGCGGCGGGTTTGGCCTCAGTTTTGGGCGCGGCGGTAGGCGATGGTGCGGCGGCCGGCGCGCACGCGGCGAGCAGCATGGTCAGCAGGACCGTAAGAGCGATGACACGGCGCACGGAAGGGTAGCCTCCTACGTCGTCGGTGGACCCGATGCCCCACTGTGTGAGGTGAACGCAACGCTACTCTCCTGGTGGGCCGCTGTCAAGCCGTTGAGCGGCTCGCGCATGCAGGAGGGGCACGATTGCCGGAGAGTGCTCTCTAGCGGTTCTCCACCATACCGACCTGGCTTGCACGCATGTGTGGGCCAGACCGGTAGCGTCCGGTACATATCAGCGCCGGGTACAATGGTGCTAGCCAGCCGCGCACCGGAGGTCCGCTCATGCGGGCGACGATCATCAACTGGGACGGCACGAATCTGCCAGAGGAGCTACACCGGCTCCCGCCAGGACACTATGTTCTGTCGCAAGTGGCCGATACCGACGATGACGAGATGACGGAGGAAGAGGAGGCGGCCGTGATGGAAGGTCTCAACGCCTTCGAGGCAGGGAATGTGCTGCCGTATGAGGAAGCGATGCGCGAGCTGCGAGCACGCACGCTTTCGCGGTGAGGTTGATCCTCACCCGTCCGGCATTGGCCGATCTGGCTGAGATTCAGCACTACATCGTTCGAGATAGCCCGCGCGCCGCCGACGCCGTCCTTGCCCGACTCGACACCGTGATCCATCGGCTGGCAGCGGGTGAGATCCGGGGGCCAGAGGTGCAGATGCGAACGGGAAGGCGAGCGCATCGGTGGTCCGTGCCGCCGTACCGCATCTACTACCA
>JBBQBU010000202.1:0-9663 GCA_038318015.1 Chloroflexota bacterium
CGATCGTCTTCCGCTGCTGGTCAATCGTCTCGGTCATATGGCCGGTGTCGGGTCTGTTCGTCATGCAAGCTCCTCGCCCTGTTCAGGTGGTCGGGGTATCGCCCGCGGCAATCGCACGAGGAAGGCGCTGCCCTGCCCGTGCGTGCTCTCAACGCTAAGGTAGCCGCCGTGGGCTGCGACGAGCCGCTGTGCGATGGAGAGGCCGAGGCCGAGGCCACCCGGTTCAGCCTGGGACGCTTCTGGCGCACGGTAAAACTTCTCGAAGATGCGCGCGACCGTCTCCGGCGTCATGCCGACCCCGGTGTCCGTGATGGCGCACCAGCCGGACGTGTCGTCCATACCGCAACGCGCCTCGACGCGTCCGCCTTTCGGGGTGTAGCGGATAGCGTTCGAGAGCAGGTTGCCGAACACCGCCAGCAGGGCATCGGCGTCACCAACGACGGCGCAGGCGGCAATCTCCGTGACGACCAGCGTCAGGCCTTTCTCGTCGGCGCTCGGCTCGGCCCAGGCACAGGCCTTCCGCACGATGTCGTCGGCGGCCAGTGGCAGAAACGTCAGGGAGGGCAGGCCGTCGCGGCTCGCGCCGATCAGGTCATCTGTCAGCCGCGAGAGTCGCCCCATCGCGTCGCGCGCCGCCGTGAGTTGCCGTGGCAGCCGGTCATACTGTTCACGGGCGACGCTGCGCTCGGCGAGGTCGATGTTCCCGATAGCCGCCGTGATGGGCGTTCGCAACTCGTGCGAGATGGTCGCCAGGATGGCCTGCTTCTCGTGTTCCGACTGCTCGGCATCGACGACGCGCTGCCGTTCAAGGGCCAGCCGTGCTTCCGTCTCATGCTCGCGCTGGCGCAGGCGCAAATCCACGTACGTCCGGTACTGGACACCGTACGCAATCATCGTCTCCAGCAGGAACTGGAGCGCATCGGTGGATGCCCGTGCCCGCTCGCGGTAGTTGAGGCCCGCCATTGCGATCTCGACGGCCTCCGCGTGGACCGCGATGATCTCCTCTGGCCCCAATCCCTCTTCGATGAAGCGCTGACTCAGCAGGGACGCGCGGTACAGGGCTTCCTCTGCACGGCTCGAAAAGTACGTGCCCAGGATGTCCGCGTATGAGGCCACCGACGTTGGCGGATCACTCGCGGCCGGAAGGTCCAGGGCGGTCATGGCTTCGGCATGTTGCACGGTCACCCCCTGGCAAGATGCATGCCACATTGCACTCTAGCAGCAGCCGCGTGCGCTGTCAATTGTCAGCGAAAGTTGCAGCGGGGAATCGGCGTGGCCTACCCTCGGTGCACGGCGTCGCCGCAGCCTCTGACTCGGCCCAGCGTGCGGGCGGTTGCCCATGCTTCCTGACTCACGGATGGCAGCTTTCGGCCATCCCTATCTCCCCGTGCGATTCGGAGGAAACGCCATGCGCAAGGATTCGCCACACCGACCCCGCCCGCTCAATCGCCGGCAGTTCTTGCTGCGGGCCGCAGGAGCCGGTGGCGGCCTGTTCGCGCTGCCGCTGCTTGGCGCGTGCCAGGCACCCGCGCCAGCGGCCCCGGCGAAGCCGGCCGAGAGCAAGCCCGCCGAGGCCGCCAAGCCGGCCGCCGCCGCTCCAACGACCGCACCGGCAAAGCCCGCCGAAGCTGCCAAGCCTGCTGAGGCCTCGAAGCCGGCCGCGCAGGCACCGGCCGCGCAGGCACCGGCCGCCGCGACCGGCAAGAAGGGCGGCCGCCTGCGCGTCGCCCTGACCTCCGACCCGACCAACCTGGACCCGCACACCTCGACGGGCACCACCGAGACCTACGTGCAGCGCCAGATTTTCGACCCGCTGTTCGACCTTGACGAGAACATGGACATCGTGCCGGTGTTGGCCGAGAAGTACGAGCAGCCGGACCCGCTGACGCTGGTCCTCAAGCTGCGCTCTGGCGTCACCTTCCACGACGGCAGCCCGCTCGACTCGGCGGTGGTGAAGTGGCACTTTGACCGCCAACTTGACCCGGCCACAAAGGCGTTCAACCGCAGCCTGCTGGAGAGCATCAAGACGGTCGAGGCGCCGGACCCGCTGACGGTACGCTTGCTCCTGAAGGAGCCGGACCCGGCGCTGATCTCGATTATCGCCAACTCTGGCGCGGGGCGCGTGGTCCCGAAGACGGCCTTCGACAAGTTCGGGGCGGAAGGGCTGCTGCGGAATCCGGTCGGAGCGGGGCCGTTCCAGTTTGTGGAGTGGGTGCAGGGGTCGCACATCCTGCTGAAGCGGTACGACAAGTACTGGCAGAAGGACTTGCCGCTGCTGGACGAAGTCCACTTCAAGACGGTGCCGGATTCTGGCGTGAAGCTGACCGAGCTACGTACGGGCAACGTGGACATCATCGACGATTTCCTGGTGCGCGATGCGAACGCCCTGAAGAGTGACGCCGGCTTCGACGTGTCGATGCTGCCAGGCCTGGGCTACCTGCGCGTCGAGTTGAACCACTCGAAGCCGCCATTCGACAACAAGGCGCTCAGGCAGGCGTTTGCGGCGGCGGTGAACCGCTCGGCCATCGACAAGGTGGTGTTCCAGGGCAGCGGGGCCATCGCACAAGGGCCGATCCCGCCGAACAACTGGGCGTTCGACAAAGAACTGAAGGGCTGGGGGCCGGTCGCGAACGTGGAGCTGGCGAAGCAAAAGCTGGCGGAGGGCGGCCAGCCAAACGGCTTCAAGGTCACGTTCGACACGAACAATTCGACCCAGCGGGTGCAGATCTCGCAGTTGATCCAGGAGCAGCTACGGGCCGTCGGCATCGAACTGGAGATCTTGATTCTGGAGCCGGGGCCGTACGGCGCGCGCCGCCCGAGCCTGGAGTACGTCTCGCGCATCGCCACGTGGAGCGGCCGGGCGGACGCCATCGGCAACATGTACTCGCACTTCGTGACCAAGGGCGTGAACAACTTCGGGTCGTACTCGAATCCGGAGCTTGACAAGCTGTTGGATACGGCGAAGACCAGCACTGACCGCGCGCAGCGGATACCGGCCTTCCAGGCGGCGCAGCGGATCGTCGCTGATGAGTCGCCGGTCATCTTCCTCTACCACGAGCCGTGGATTCGGGCGTGGTCGAAGAAGCTGGTCGGGTACAAGCCGCTGGCGGACGGCATGCTGCGCTTCGGGGCCGTGTCGCTGGCCTGAGCCGCGTGTCGTTCATTGTGGCGACGCACCCGCGCCGGACCGTCTGGCGCGTGGGCGTCGCCGCGCATCTGTTCGGCTGCTCCGCGCGCGGCCCGATCCGGCTACCATTCCGGCCGCAAGGGCCGCGCGTTGCCATCGTGAACGCGGCCTGCATCAGAGGAGTGCAATGACTGCGGTACTGGTTGCAATGGGGCAGGCCGTCACGCCTGATTCGCCTGAGGTGGCTGCTTTCAAGCAGGCTGGCTATGACATCAAGTTCGGGAAGAGCGCCCCGACAACGCCGGTCGGTGACGTGATCGAATATCTCCAGGGCTGCGCCGCCGTCGTGGCCGGCGGCGAGCCGTACCCCGAAGAAGTCTTCGCGTCCTGCCCCGATTTGCGTCTCGTGGTCCGCTTCGGCGTGGGCTACGACGCGGTGGACGTTGAGGCGGCCACCCGTCACGGCGTCGTCGCGGCCACCACGCCCGGCACCAACGACTGGGCCGTGGCCGACCACGCGATGGGCCTGATTATCGACCTGGCGCACAACATCTCGCGATCGGACAGGCGCGTCCGCTCTGGCGGTTGGGGCGGCCTGCGCGGCATCGACATCTACCAGAAGACCATCGGCATCATCGGACTGGGGCGCATCGGCAAGGGTGTGGCGAAGCGGGCGCTGGGCTTCGACATGCGCGTGCTGGCCTACGAGCCGTATCCGGATCAGGCGTTCGTGGCGGCCAACGGCATCGAGTTGGTGGACATGGACACGCTGCTGGCACAGAGCGACTTCGTGACGCTGCACTTGCCGGCCATGCCATCTACCCACAAGGTCATCAACGCCGAGAAACTGGCATTGATGAAGCCGACCGCGTACATCGTCAACACGGCGCGCGGGAAGCTGCTGGACGAGGACGCGGCATACGAGGCCGTCAAGAGCGGCAAGATCGCCGGAGCCGGCATCGACGCCTGGACGGTCGAGCCGCTGGATCAGGTGGAGCGTTGGGCCGCGCTGGAGAATGTGGTGCTGACGCCGCACAGCGCGCCGTCCACGGTCGGTGTCTGGGACGTGACCTGGAAGATGATGAACGACAGCATCGTCGGCTTCCTAAAGGACGGCACCAAGCCGGTCGGCATTCTCAACCCGGAGGTCTGGGACACGCGGCGATAGCCCCCTCACCCCCCCTCTCGCAGCAGCCCCATACGCATCAAGCCAACGAAACTTGAAGGGGCCAGTCCCGATTGGCTCGGTCTTGTTGAAGGCGGAGGTGTTGATGTCCTGGCCGGACAGGATGTGCTTCGGGATGATGCCGATGGAGACAGTACCGAGGTGCCCCATGAAGGTTGGGAACGCGGCAAATGGCTCACTCAGCACGAAGCGCACCGTCAGCGGATCAACCGCCCGCTCCATGAACAGTGTTTCGCCTACCTCGAAAGCCTGCGCGAGGGTAAGCTCGGCCCGTCCATCGGCTCGAAGCGGCCGGTTGAGCACGACCTCGCGCCGCACCTCCCGAGCGTGGTGCTGTTGGTGAAACGCTGCGCGCAACGACACCACGCGGGCTAACATGGAGGCTGGCGGGCCTTGGATAGACCTGCCAGCCTCGGCCCGCGTCCAGGTTACGCCTCGCCGAGGTTGAGGCGCACCGGCTGCCGTGTCCGCTCCGACTCGTAGATGGCCTGAAGGATCGCTACGGACTTCTTGCCCTCGAAGCCATCCACCATCGGCCGCCGGCCGCTCCGGATCGAGTCCACGAGGTCGGCAATCTGGCGGGCGTGGTAGTTCGGCTCCCCTGGCTGCTTGAACTGGTACGCCGTGGTCCAGTTCGAGGTTGGGCCGCCCACGCCAACCGTCGAGTTGTCGGTGCGGAACATGTACTCGCCGCGCTCGACGTGCTCCGCCAGCGACCGCTCGACCGTGCCCTGCTCGCCCGGAATGTTCCAGACGTGGTTGTAGCCGATAGCGCCTTCCGGCTCCTCCATGACGCCCACGGAGTGCCCCTGCGACCCATGAATGATGATCGACATGTGCGACCACCGGGCCGAGGTCGTACCTGAGAGGATGCCGAGCACGCCGCCCCTAAAGCGGATCATCGCGGCGGCGGTGTCTTCCACGTCAATGTACGGGTGGGTCAGGTTGGACCAGCCGCCGACGACTTCCTCCGGCTCGCCTCCCATCAGCCACTGGAACATATCGACGGTGTGGATGCCCTGGTTTGTGAGGACGCCGCCGCCCTCGTGCTCCCAGCTACCGCGCCAGGCGTCCCGGTCGTAGTAGGCCTTCGTACGCGGAAAGCTCACCTGGGCGATGCCGAGGATCGGCGTGCCGATCTGCCCCGCGTCAATGGCCGCTTTCGCCTTGAGCGCGGCCGGCCAGTAGCGGCGCTGGAAGACGGTCCCCAGCGTCATGCCGGTCTCGCGGCTGACGGCGAGCATCTGGTCAGCTTCGTCCAGATCGACGGTCAGCGGCTTCTCGACGATCACGTGCTTGCCGGCGCGCATGCAGCGGATCGCCAGCGCGGCATGGCTCTTGTGCGGCGTCGCCACCGAGATCAACTGCACGTTCTTGTCGGCCAGAAGGTCGTTCAGGTCCGTGTACGCGCGGCAGCCGTACTGCTCGGCGATAGGGTCGAGCCGCTCTTGCTGCGCGTCGCACACGGCCACAAGGTCAGCGGTCTCAAGCTGATGATACGCCTGGGCGTGCATTCGCCCAACGCCAAGCCCGAGTACGGCTGCTCCAATTCTGTCACTCACGTCGATGTCTCCCCGGCCCGAGGCCGAACCTCAAGGCTCTTCGCGATGCCGAAGAAAGTACACCCGTGGACGCCTCCGCGGCGAGGTGCGCCGCGCATGTTGGCCAGCATGTGGCCAAGCACGGCACCGTCGGACTCCCCCTCTCCCGCAAGCGGGAGACACGGGGATCCAACCGCAGTTGAGGGGCCCCGTCGTTTGTGAGGGGGCCGAGGGGGTGAGGGTTGCCACCGTCTACGGCAGCGTCGTCCAGCCGTTGCCGGCGCGGATGGTGTCGAATGCCTCCTGGAAGCGCCAGCCGTCGCGGAACGTCAGGTACCGGCCGCGCGGCTGCCCGACCAGATCGCCCACGAAGTCACGCGCCAGCGCCGTCCACTTGCGCTGGAACTCGTCGCCGACCTGGGGGTGCGCGTCGAGGATGCGCTGCGGGATGGGCAGATCTTCCCACTGGTCGGCCGGGTCGCCGGCCCGGTGCAGCCGAACGGTGTACGAGAAGTGCCCGTCCGCCAGTAACGTGCCCGTGGTGCCGTTGAAGCGCCAGCCGTTCGGCGGCCAGACGGCAGGATGCCCCGTCGCCGAGATCGAGACTTGCGCCGCACGGCCCTCGTCGCGCGTCCCCACGCGCAGCAGCGCCGTGAAGCCGCTGTCCGAGTCGCAGTCGCGCCACTCCAGATGTTCGGCCTCCTCGGGCGTCGGGCGTAGTGCCCCGCGCAGCCGGAAGTCGTGGATGTCCGGCACCAGCGGTGCGCGGGTACGGACCTGGCGCGTCTCGCCCACGGCAGCCTGCACGTCGCCGCCCAACACCCGCTGGAGGATGCCGAGCCAGTGGGGCAGCGCGTTGTGCAACAGGCCGCCGCCCAACGCCACCGAGTCGTACCACGTCCACGGTGTCAGCGGGTGGATGTGCCGCCGAAACGTCCCTTCCACCTCGCCAACCTGTCCGATGACGCCGTCGCGGACCAGTTCTTCCAGCCACTCGACGCTCGGGTCGTAGCGGTGGGTGGCGGCGTAGGCGTGCTTGACGCCAGCCTCGTGGGCCAGCCTGTAGAGGTGGCCTGCCACCGGGGCGGTCGGTGCCAGCGGCTTGTCGGAGAAGACGTGGCATCCCCGCGCCAACGCCGCTTCGATGACCTCCGCATGTGCGCCGGCCGGCGTCGCCACTGCCACGATCTCTGGCTTGATCTCGGCCAGCGTGCGCCGCCAGTCCGTCGAGGCGCGCGGCACCCCCAGCTTGTCGGCCATCGCCTGGACCGCCGAGGGCGTGCGCGCACAGATCGCCTCGACGGCGACGCCGTTCTCGCGCAGGGCGATGGTGTGGCCCTCGCCGGCGAACCCGGCACCGACCACCACCGCCCGGTACTGTGAGCCGTCTACTGCACCTGCCGTCATGGTCGCGGCTTGTCCAGCACCTTCTGGGCCTCCTGGTGGACCTTCTGCATCCCGTCAGCAGGCGTCACCTTATTGAGCCAGATCGGGTCCGTGTTCTGGCCGAAGGCGTCGTTCAGTTCCTGGGTGCGGACGTTCCACGGCTTCGGCTCGAGGAACGGCTTGCGGCCCTCCTTGACGGCGGCCTGGAATTCCTTCAGCCCGATCATTTTCTCTTGCAGGCCGGGGTCGCTCTGCACGTCTGGCCGCGCGCCCGGGCCGCCCGCGTTCAGCGTCACCTTCTCGATACCGATGTCCTTGGCGGTCATGAACTTGGCGACCTGCCACGCGACATCCGGGTTCTTCGAGTTGGTCGTCACGCCGACAAGGTCACTCTGCGAGTGGTTGCCCATCACGCCGGTCGGCCCCTTCGGCAACAGGGCAGCGCCGTACTTGAACTTGCCGGCCACCAGCGGGATCAGGAAAGTGCCGGTCCACAGCGTCTGCTGCAACATCGCCAGCTTGCCGCCAGCGAACATGTTGGTGTCGCTGCCGCTAGCAACCTGGTCGGGCGCGGGGTGGGCCTTGTGCTTGTAGATCAAGTCATGGACCCACTGCACGGCCTTGACCGCCTCCGGCTCGTTGAGCCGCGACTTCTTGCGCTCGGCGTCCAGCACATCGCCACCGAACGACCGGATCAGGATATGATGTGCAGCCTGCGCGCCGCCGTAGCCAAAGATGTTGTCGGCCGGCTTGGTCAGCTTGGTGGCCTTCTCGACAAGCTCGTCAAAGGTGGCGTTCATCGTGTCCGGGTACTTCACGCCGGCCGCGTCAAACATGTCCTTGTTGTAGTAAATGAGGACAGCCTGATACTGGTACGTCTCTGGCAGGGCGTACAACTTGCCGTCGAAGCGGCCGTTCTCGACGGCGGCCGGGAAGTATTGGTCTAGGTCGAACTTCTCAGCCTGGATGAACGAGTCAAGGTCGCGGTACAGCCCCTTGTTCGCCATCTCCGGGAAGAATCGGCTGATATCAACCACGTTGTCGCCGATGGTCTTGGAGGCGTGCAGCGCGGCCAGCTTGACCCAGTACTCGTTGGTGGCGACCATTGTCTCCATCTTGATGGGCGTGGTCGGGTTCTTGGTGTTCCACTTCTCGGCATAGGCGGTGAAGTGATTGGCAAGGTCGCCCTGCCGCGTGTGGAACACGACTTCTTTCGCACCGGCGGCCGGTGCCTGGGCCGGCTTCGCCGCTTCGGCCGGCTTGGCGGCGGCCGGCGCTGCGCCGGTCTTGGCGGCTGCGGTGGCCTCAGTCTGGGCCGGCGGCGGCGCGCAAGCTGCCAGGAACGCGCTCCCCGCGATCCCCAGGCCAACGCCGAGTAGTGTCCGACGGGACAGCGTTCGCATCAGTGACTCCCCTTCTCTGGCGGGCTTCCGTCGCCCTGAACCTCGGCCAGACCTGGCCCGCGAGCCGAACCGCTGGCTTATCCCTTGATGCCGCTCATGACGGCACCGCGCACAAAGTACCGCTGGCAGGCGAAGAACAGCAGGATGACCGGCAGCGTCATCAACGTGGCGGCGGCCATCAGCAGATGATCGCGGCGCAGCCCCCCAACGACCGCGCCGCCGGTGGCCGCCCCCACCGACTGGAACTCGCGGATGCCAACCGCAAGCACAAGGTTGTCCTTTGTGTTCAGGAAGATGAACGGCCCCAGGAACGCATCCCAGTTGGCGATGGCCGTGATGATGGCGGCCGTCGCCAGGGCCGGCACACACAAGGGCAGCAGCACGTACCAGAGTGTCTGGAAGTAGCTGGCACCGTCCACCAGGGCCGCCTCGTCCAGGTCGCGCGGCAGCGCCATGATGAACTGGCGGATCAGGAAGATGTTGAACGCGCCGCCACCGAGCCACTGCGGGACGATCAGCGGCAGCAGCGTGTCGATCCACCCGATGTTGACGAACAGGATGTACTGCGGGATGATGGTGATCTCAACCGGCAGCATAATCGTCGCCAGCGTAATCATGAAGAAGACGTCGCGGCCGGGGTACTTGAAGCGGGCGAACGAGTAGGCCACGAGTGTCGCGGACACCACCGAGCCGAGCGTGCCCACCAGTGTGAACACCAGCGAGTTCCAGAGCCACCGCCCGAACGGCACGACGCTCCACAGTTCGAGGTAGTTGCCCCACTGCGGCGCGTATGGGAACAGCGGCGGCGGGAACAGCACCAACTCGGACGGCGTCTTCAGCGAACTCGCGACCGTCCAGATGAACGGGAACATCGCGAAGAGGGACAGCGACAGCGTGAGGACGTGCAACAGCGCCCGCCGTCGGCGGCTATGCTGTCGCCCGACGTGCTCTGCGCCGCCCCGTGCCACGCGTTCAAGGTCGAGGTTCGCCGCGACGGCACTCATCGCGCGTCCTCACCCT
>JBBQBU010000203.1:0-9617 GCA_038318015.1 Chloroflexota bacterium
GAAGAACCGTGGAGTTATATACGGCAGACGATGAGGAGGCGGGCAAATTTAGCTGTACGGGGGATGGTTTGGAATGTTCTCATCCTTACCTATTCACTAGGTCTTGCAATAGTGAATGGTTCGGTTTCTTCGGCTGTTCTATCAATTGGCACAGCCGTTCTAATTGGCGTCCAGGTTTGGAGTGTGATCATTCTAACCCGTGCAGTCCGTCATCGCAGAGATTATCTAGGTGTATTTGATGAGGATCTCTCGGGAGGGGTCGAAGAAATAGCCCCGACAGATCTCGCCCATTATATCAAGACGAGAGTTAGATTTTCCCTTCCAAATCCTAGAGCGCGATTTGTTATCATGTCGCTTGCGTTTCCGATCCTGATGGTTGATGTTTTGGCTAGAAGTAAGCGTGGGTTGCTCGTTGAAGAGAATGTAGGTGCGTCGGAGAATTCAGGCGACTACGTGCAGGTCGAGGGCGTGAAGGAAAACGAAGGGCACTTTCACGCCGAGGATGTGACCGACACGCGCCGGTAGCGGCAGCGGTGTGCGTCGGCGGTGTGCGTCGGCGTCCCCACACCTTTGGGGTGCCGACGCGCATGGCTGCTGATCGGGGTGAGGCGCTCAGGTATCGGCGGCACGTTCCTCGGCAGGTATCGTCGCCAGTGCATCGAGCGCGGCGCGGGCCTGCGCGATGATCTGCGGGCTGGTGACGCGCTCAATCAGGTCCAGCCGCCGGCGGGCCGCCCGCTCGCTGACAACGCCTGCTGCACACACGGCCACCACGAGAGCCGGGACAGTCACCACGTGCAGCCCCAGGCTCAGGGCCAGAGCAATTCCCGGACGTTCGTTGATGAGCACCAGCGCACCGAGGTCGCGTGCAAGTGAGATCGCTTCGGCCTCGCCGGGACCATAGCCGTCGATCCTCTTGACGAAGCCGCCAGGTGGATCAAGCATCTTGTCGCGTAGATGGCGGAACAGCGTCGCATACGCGTATTCCCGCTGCGGCTGATCGGCCAGCGTCGCGCGGATTTCAACCTCAACGGCGGCCGGCACCACGATCCGGAACAGATCCAGGGAGTTGGCGGCCACGTCTGCCCGACACCCAGCAACCCAGAAGGACGTGTCGAGTACGGCCAGGGGGCGTGTGCGATCGTCTCCGGTCACACGTGCGGTGGGTGAAGTGACCGAGCGACAGCCGCGAGGCGCGTGTCGCCCAGGCGTTCCGCAAGTGTCTCGATCTCGGCCGCCATGCTTGACGGTCCTTCGAGGATGACGATATCGCGGTCAGACAGCAGTTGCACGAACACTGCGCGCGGCAGGCCGGCGATCTGTGCCGCCTCGGTCGAGCCGCGCCCAGCCTGAAACGCGCGAATGCCCTCGTCAAGGCGCAGGTCGCGGATGCCACGGAGCGCCGCACGACGCAACAGCAACTCCTCGGACTCTCCCGTCTCAGTGAGGAGTTGCTGCAACTCGTCGGCTTCGTCGTCGCTCAGGCGGATCGACTTCGTGGGCATACTGGCTCCGTGTATCTCTATACCGTCACACCATGCAGTATAGGCGCGACGGCTTGTACACGTGAAGCGTAGTGCCTATCAGAAGGGTCAGGCGCTCAGGCGCTCAGGCGGTTGATGCCGTTGAAGCCCGCCGTCTTGTAGCACTCGGCCAGCGTCGGATAGTTGAACACCGCGTCCACGAAGTAGTCCACCGTGCCCCCGAACGCCATCACCGCCTGCCCGATATGCACCAGCTCGCTGGCACCCTCGCCGATGATGTGGACGCCCAGCACCTGGCGCGTGTCCATGTGGAAGATCAGCTTCAGCAGGCCGCTCTGGTCCCCGATGATCTGCCCACGGGCGATCTCGCGGTAGTGCGCCGTGCCGATCTCGTACGGCACACCCTCGTCCGTCAACTGCTCCTCGGTCTTTCCCACCATCGAGATTTCCGGGATAGTGTAGATGCCGTACGGGAACAGCGTCGAGGCCAACGTCGCCGGTGCGCCGGCCGCGTGACAGGCCGCCAGCCGGCCCTGCTCCATCGACGTTGACGCCAGGCTCGGAAAGCCGATCAGGTCGCCCACCGCGTAGATGTGCGACACCTCTGTCTGGTACCGCTCGTTCACCTTCAGCCGTCCGCGACTGTCCGCAGTTAGCCCGGCTGCCTCCAGGTTCAGCGTATCCGTCGCGCCGCGCCGGCCGATGCTGTACAGCGCCTTCTCGGTCTGGATCTGCTTGCCGCTCGCCAGTTGGATGCGCACCCGCTCGCCATGCTCCGTCGTCACCGGCTCGATGGCGCTGACCTCTTCGCCGAAGCGCATCGTCACACGATTTTCGCGCAAGCGGTACGTCAACGCATCTGCAATCTCGCGGTCCACGAACGGCAACAGGCGCTCGCGTTTGTCAATCAGCGTCACGCGCACCCCGAGCGTCGCGAAGATGCACGCGAACTCGCAGCCGATGACGCCCGCGCCGACCACCGTCAGCGACTTCGGCAGCTTCTCCAGCCCGAGGATGTCGTCGCTCGTGAAGATGCTCTGTCCATCGAACGGGATGTGTCCGTCCGAACTGGCCGTCGTGCCGGCCGCCAGGATCACCGTGCCGGCCGTCACGTCCTGGTGCCCGCGCCCGTCAATCGACGCCAACCGGACCGTGTGCGGATCGAGGAACGCCGCATCCGCCACGTGCACCTCAATGCCGTTGCGGTTCAACTGGTGGCGCATCACCTCAATCTCGTTGTTCACCACGTTGCCCGTGCGGAACAGCAGATCAGCCATCGTGATGTTCTGCTTGACCGCGTACGACGCCCCGTATAGCGTCCGATACCGATACCCCGACAAGTGCATGACGGCTTCGCGCATCGTCTTGCTGGGGATGGTGCCGGTGTTGACACAGACGCCGCCGACGACGGCCTTCTTCTCGACGATGGCGACCCGCTTATGGAGCTTCGCGCTCTGGATTGCAGCCCGTTGTCCGGACGGTCCGGAGCCGATAACCAGCACATCGTAATCGTACCCCGCCATGTCGCAGCACCCTCTTCCGATCCTATCGTCATCGTCGTAGGGCGTCATTGCCCGGGCGGTCGCAGTCGTCCCAGAGTACGCGCTGCAAGGCCTCGACGCAAGCACACACCGTGACGATCCTTCGTCACATCCCTACCAACGGTGGGAACAGGACTTCCAGGGATGGGCACGGCCCGCGAGGAGGCCAAACGCGAGGTGGAGAGGCGGCGCGCTAGACTCACTCGTACCAACCATCAAAGAACGCGGGAGGCACCGTGCCCGAGATCATCCTGGAATTGGCCGAGGGTCGCACGCTCGATCAGAAGCGCGCCATCGTGCGCGAGTTCACCGAGACGATGGTGCGCGTCTGCGGCGTGGACGCGGAAGCCGTCGTCATCATCCACGAGATCCCCAGGACGGACAAGGCGAAGGGCGGCGTCCTGTTCTGCGACCGCTGACGCGCCAACCTGTTGGTCTGGCGGCCATGCGCGCGCGGGTCACAGTTGGGCTTCGAACCATGCGCGCACGGCCGCCGGGTCCTTCGTCACCGTGCGCTTCCCCCAGGTCCGGTCGAAGGCCTGCGAGAACGTCTTGACCACCGACAGCCCGGACATCTCCATGCCGAAGATCGTCCAGCCAACGGCGTTCACGCTGTGCGCTTGCCGTAGCCGCAACAGCACGACCTCATGCCCGATGATGGTCGCGTCGAACGGCAACGCGTCGTCGTCCAGGCCGATGGAGAAGTTCGGGTAGTAGCGGTCGAGCATGTCCAGTTGCAGCAACAACTGCTCGCGGACCTGCTCGGCCGGGAGTTGGTGGCCCTGCCACAGCCGCGACCGAAAGTACGTCGAGAGCATCGCCTTGCTGTAGATGTGGCGCACCTCGTACTGCTGCACCCGCTGCTCCCAGAGGCGGCGGCGCTCGTCCAACTCCTGCACGTACCGCTCGACCACATCCTCGTCGTACCACTGCCGGTACATCGTTGTCATCGAGTCGGGCCGCAGGAACGTCGGTGGCCGGTACAACATACAGTGCATGCTGCCCTGTACCTCGCGCTCGATCTCGGCGGCGCGGCGCGACCACTGCGACGGGAAATTGCGCTGCTCATACTGATAGGCGTACACCGCGCACCGGTCCGGCAACTCCACCCGATTGCGCTCGTCTGGGCCGCTCGTGCGCCAGGGGATGCCGTGCCCCGCCAGCACGAGCATTTGGTCCCACTCGGACGGCTCCAGCGGCACCAGCGCGCCGTTCGCCGACCATTGCAGGGCGTGTTGGAGCCGCTCCAGATTGCGGCGGGTGGGCAGGGCGCGCCCCGTCCGCCACCGGAACACTTCGGACCGCGAAGCCCCTAGCCGACGCGCCAATGCGGTGTCCCAGACTTCGGCGCGGAGCATCAGCCGCTCGAGTTCCGCACCAAAGGTCTTTGGCGCAGGATTGCCGTCCATCATGCGTGTGCTCCCCAGAGAGTCGTCGGCGCGAACCCGGTGCCGACCCCACAGGACTCAGCGTCGCACTGTGCGCTGCACGAAGCGTTGCATGCACCATCGGCCATGCAACAGTGCACACGATACCATGAAGCTCTTGTCGGACGGAGCGGCCGTGACGCGCCGCACACTGCGCCCCGCGTGCGCGCCGACCGGGGTGTCTTGACAGGTTCGATGGGGAGGAACCGCGTGGGTGATCGACCGCTCGTCGGCGTGCGCGTGCTGGAGCTTTCAGGTGGCGTGGCAGGGCCGTACGGCGGCAAACTGCTGGCCGACCTTGGTGCTGACGTCATCAAGGCGGAGCCGCCGGCCGGTGACCCGTCACGCCGGCGCGGCCCGTTTCGCGGCGACCGCCCGGACCCCGAGGCTAGCGGCTTCTACCTGTATCTGAATTCCGGCAAGCGCGGCGTCACGCTGGACCTGACCCAGGCTGCTGGGCGCGACGCTCTGCTTGACCTGGCGGCGCAGATTGACGTCCTGATCGACGGCTTCCAGCCCGGTGCGCTAGACGTGCTGGGCGTTGGAGTGGCGGCGTTGCAGGCGCGGAATCCGAAACTGGCCGTCGTCTCGGTGACGCCGTTCGGGCAGTCCGGGCCGCGCGCCGGCTGGGTCGGGAACGACCTGATCGCCTTCCATAGCTCCGGGTTTGCCTACGGGTTCCCCTCGCGGGAGATCGAGGCGGCCGACCTGCCGCCGCTGAATGCCCCGAGCCACGCCGGCAGCTTCCTGGCCGGCGAGATCACGGCTGGCGCGGCGGTCCACGGGCTGCTGCTGGCCCAGCGCGACGGCACCGGCAGCCATCTGGACGTGTCGATGCAGGAGGCTGTCAGCGCCGAGAACCAGTCGCAGCACAACGCGCTGGAGCGCGATGCCACGGAGCGCGGCGGCTACGACGGCGGCGCGGGCGGCGTCCGGCGCGAGGTCGTCACGGCCTCGGCGAACTCGACCGTCTCGTTCCTGCCCGCCAAAGACGGCTGGGTCGTCATCTCGCCGCGCGAAGAGCACCAGTGGGCGCGCTGGCTTGCGGTCATGGGCAGCCCGGCCTGGGGGGCGGACCCGCGCTTTGCAAACAAGAAATTGCGGCAGGAGCACTGGCCCGAAGTCCACGGGCTGATGTCGGCCTGGAGCAGCCAGCAGCCGAAGCAGGCAATCTTCGAGGCGGCGCAGGGGCAGCGAGTGGCTTGCTACCCGCTCGGGACCGCCACGGACATGCTGGACAACCCGCAGTTCGCCCACCGCCAGTTCTACGTGGAGCAGCAGCACCCGACGCTCGGCACGCTGACGTTCCCCGGCGTCTCGTACACGATGGCCGACAGCGACCGGCCGCACCCGGTGCTTGCGCCGCGCCTCGGGCAGCACAACGCCGAAGTTTACGGCGGGCTGCTTGGCTACAGCGCGGAGCAGATCGCCGCCGCGACGGGTGAGATTGCCCTCGCCCCCGCGACCCCGGGTGCTGCCCTCACCATCCCACCATGGGGCCCCTTCATCCCCACGGCCCCCCCGACCCCCCTCTCCCACAAGTGGGAGAAGGGAGAGGCCGATTCATTGCTCCCCTCTCCCGCTTGCGGGAGAGGGGCTGGGGGTGAGGGCCGAACCGGCAGGGAGGGTGAGGGCCACGGTGCCGCGAAGCCGCTGGCTGGCGTTCGCATCATCGACTTTAGCTGGGTGATGGCCGGCCCGATCTGCACCAAGTACCTCGCGGCGATGGGCGCGGAGGTCATCAAGATCGAGTCGCGGGCGCGGCCGGACCTGTCGCACCGCAATGTCTCCTGGGAGGAGTTGAACCCGAGCAAGCGCAGCATCACGCTGAATCTCAAGGAGGACCGCGCCCGCGAACTGGTGCGGAGCCTCATCAAGACCGGCGATATCGTCATCGAGAATTTCTCGACCGGCGTGATGGACCGCCTCGGCCTGGGCTACCCCGCCCTCCGCGAGATCAACCCGCGCATCATCATGGCGACGGCCTCCGGCTTCGGACGGACCGGCCCCCAGCGCGATCTGGTGGCGTACGGCACCCTGCTCCAGTGCTTCACCGGCTGGGCAGCGCTCTCGGCGTACCCCGGCCGCGCACCTACCTCGTCGGGCGGCACCTGGACGGACCCGCTGACGGCCTGCATGGAGGCGTTCTTGCTGATGTCGGCGGTGCTGCGCCAGCGCCGCACGGGTGAGGGCGCGTACTTCGACCTGTCGATGTCCGAGACGATGGTGGCGGCCCTGCCAGAGCCGATCCTGGAGTGGGGCATCGCCGGCAACGTGCTGGAGGCGCGCGGCAACCGCGACCCGCTTCTCGCGCCGCAGGGTGCGTATCCCGCCGCCGGTGACGACCGCTGGCTCGCCCTGAGCGTGCTTGAGGATGCGGCGTGGCCGGCGCTGGCGCAGGGCATCGGGCGGCCGGACCTTGCGGCGGATGCGTCGTTGGTGACCGCTGCCGGCCGCCACGCCCGCCACGACGAACTTGACGCTGCCATCTCCGCCTGGAGCCACACCCAGGAGGCGGACACGGCGGCCGCCACGCTCCAGGCGGCCGGCGTGGCAGCCAGCCCGACGCTGACCGCCGCCGACGTGGTGACGGACGCACACCTTGCTTCTCGCGCCTTCGTTAGCGCCGTCGAGCGGCTAGATGGCGGTATGCGCCAGACGCTCGGCGCGCCGTGGATGGTGGATGGCGAACGCCCGAACAGTTTCCGCCGCGCCCCGCGCGTGGGCGAAGACAACGACTACGTCTTCAAGACGCTGCTGAAGCTGCCTGACGACGAGTACGACCGGCTGGTTGCCGAGCAGGTCATCTATTAGCGACGCAAAGTCCCGCGACGAGCGGCCCTCACCCCCCGACCCCCTCTCCCGCAAGCGGGAGAAGGGGGGAAGAAACAGAAGGAACGAGTTGCTCCCGGTCTTGCGCGAGAGGTAGCGGGAATGCTCCCTTGTTGCTCCCCTCGCCCGCGCATGGGAGAGGGGCCGGGGGTGAGGGCTGCGTCTCGGGGGAGCTGGGGCTAACCTACCAGGAGGACACCGATGTCAGACGCGACGACGCCGAAGTACGTCACGACCGAGCGTGACGGCTCGATTGTCAAGATCACCCTGAACCGCCCAGAGAAGCTGAACGCCATCGACTATCAGGTGGGCGCGGAACTGTACGACGCCTTCGCCTGCTGCGAGCCAGACCCGAGCATCCGGGCGATCATCCTGGCGGGCGCGGGCCGGGCGTTCTGCGCCGGCGACGAACTGGGCCGCGAGCGCACGCTAGACGAACAGTTGTCGCTGAAGCGGCGCGGCACCATCAAGCACTACGTCCAGGGGCCGGGCCGCTGGACCAGCACCCTGCGCCTGATGCGGAGCCTGACCCAGCCGATCATCGTGCGGGTGCAGGGGTACGCCTACGGCGCGGGCTTCAATCTGGCGCTCGGCGGCGACTTCCGGGTGATGGCCCGCGACGCGAAGCTGGCGACGCCCTTCATCAAGCGCGGATTGGCGACGGGCACGAACCTGTTGCAGCAGTACGTCGGCATTGGCAAGGCCATCGAGATGACGCTGTTGGGCGAGCCGGTCGGGGCCGAGGAGGCGCTGCGCCTGGGCCTCGTCAACGAAGTCGTGGATCTCGCGGACCTGGACGCGGCAGTCCAGCGCTGGGCCGAGAAACTGGCCGGCGGCCCGAGCGCGGCCATCGGCCTGACCAAGCACGCGGTCTACCGGGGCTGGGACGACGACCCGGACGGGGCGTACTGGCACCAGGGGTCGGCCGTGACGCAGGGGCGGGACCTGGAAGACCACATCGAGGGTGTCGCTGCCTTCAAGGAGAAGCGGCAGCCAAATTTCACCGGACGGTAGTCCGGCGTACACTGGGGGCGGAAGCCGGCCCGACGTGGGGCCGGCAGCCACGTGACCGAGCCACGTCCGACCGCGAGAGTCGGAGGAAGGAGCTCAGCCGATGCTGAAATCAGATAGTAGCGGAGCCATGACCCGCCGTAGCTTCCTGCGAGCGTCAATGCTCGTAGTGGGGGCCGGCGTCTCGGCCGCGCTCGTGCAGGCGTGCGCCCCACAGGCGCCGGCAGCCAAGCCAGCAGCGGGCGCCGGGCAGCCGAGCGGCCCGGTCGTCGCCACCTCAACACCCCGGACGGTGCCCCCGACGGCCGTCGCAGCACCGGCCGCGCAGCCGGCCGCCCCGGCGGCACAGCAGGCTCCCGCCGCCGGCCAACCGGCCGCGCCGGCCGCCGCTGCCGCGAAGCCAGCCGCGACGAACGGCCGCGTGGCCCTGGTGCGCCAGCAGGACGCCGGCCCGCCGAAGCGCGGCGGCACCCTGGAAACGTCGGTCGGGAAGGACCCCGAGACGCTGGAGATCATGCACTCGGTCAACGGGCCGCTGCGGATCACGTCCAGCCTGGTCTACCGGCGGTTGGTCCAGTTCCGGGGCACGGACTACTACGACATCGACGTCGAGCCGGATATGGCCGACTCCTGGACCGTCTCGCCGGACGGCAAGGTGCTGACGTTCAAGCTGCACCAGGGCATCAAGTGGCACAACGTCGCGCCGGTCAACGGCCGCGAGTTCGTCGCGGACGATGTGGCCTGGACGGTCGACTACTACAAGACGAAGAACAAGGAGTACGGGTGGCTCTGGGATTGGGTCACGAAGGTCGAGATGCCGGACAAGTACACCGTCGTCTTCCACTCCGAGAAGCCGAACTCCGAAGCGTTGCTGAACATGGCGGTGGACAACAATGTCATCATGCCGCGCGAGGTTTTCGAACAGGACGGCAACTTCCGCTCGAAGATGATCGGGACCGGCCCGTACATCTGGAAGAACTGGGAGCCAGGCGTCAAGGTCGAGTTGGAGCGGAACCCGGACTACTGGGAAGTGTCCGAGGTTGACGGCAAGCCGCTGCCGTACCTCGACAAGATCATCTGCTACATCCAGCCAGACTACGCGACGCGGCTGGCTGCGTATCGCTCTGGCAAGATCTCCGGGCACCGCTGGGGCTTCCAGCCGGCTCGTAAGGACGTGGACGGGTATCTGCTCAATCCGGCAGGGTAGAACTTTCCGGTGCGGGTCAGGTTGGCCCGCTTTAACGACCGTTCAGACCCTCTGGACATCCCATTTCGTCAGATTCGCGCAGTCTTCGCTCGCTCAGTGTGCATCTTCGCGACTC
>JBBQBU010000204.1:0-9608 GCA_038318015.1 Chloroflexota bacterium
GGACGCCGGCTGCGACTTCTCGTAGAGGGCGTGCGCCGAAGTGATCCGGGGCGTGCCCGCCAGCATCAGCGTGACGAGCACGAGGCCGGCCAGCACCCGCCGCCAGCCGTGGCGGGAGGGGAACACGCTCGGGCGCGTAACGGTGCCGCTGAACTTCATGGCCTGTCCTGACGCGAACGAGGTGGTGGGGGATGGGTGACGGGTGTCTGGTTTCGAGGTCGGGCGCGGTGGCGAGCCACTGCCGCGCCCGACCCCTCCACGATTCTAGTGGCCGTGCCCGCCGGTTGGGGCCATGCCGGTATCGAGCCAGGTGTAGACGGCGGCAGAGAGGTCGTGCCCGACATCGTGCGCCTTCGTGGCCGGCTCGACGACCTTCGCGGCGTCCTCGGAGCGGATCGCCTCTTCCAGTGCCTTCATGATCGTGACCTGTTCGGTCGCCATCGCCTTCAGCGGCTCCGGCCAGTCGGTCGCCTGTACGGCGATCCGTGCCCGCCGGACGCTGCCGAGCGCCCCGGAGGGGATGGTGCCAGCCGTCGCAGCATCTTCGATGCCGTGCAGGCCCGCCGTGTCCAACTGGTACGTCGTGTGGCCGACCTGGGCCTTCTGTGCCAGGAGGTAGGCGGCCTCGGCCTGGTCAGCGCCGACGGGCTGCGCGGTATAGCCGAACGTGGCAACGGTCATGGCGACACCGGCAGCAAAGCCGGCGGCGGTCAACGAGAGCTTCTTGACGAACATCTGAAGTGCTCCATCTGCGGCAACCTTGACCCACATCGTGCGGCTTGGCTGCCTGCTGTTGCGCCAGCGTGATACGGCTGCTGGCGGGTGTGTCGTTTACAGCTACGCCGTGGAAGGCGAAGGGGATCACGGAGTGGTGGGCGCTGCCTGCTCGGCGGACAGGTCGCCGCTGGGGGCTTCCATGCCGACGCCGAATGCGAACGTGCCGGGGTAGGCGTGGCCGTCTTCCGCCGAGTCGGCGGTGAACTCGACGCGATACACCCCGACCGGCAACGCGGGCACCGACACGACCATCAGCTTACGGATCGGGTCGTCCAGGTCAACGCGGCCGTCGCCGAGGTCAACCTGCACGCCGTTCGCGTCAACGATGCGGATCGTGCTCTTTGAGGTCAACTCTTGCGAGAACCACGCCTTGAGGACGAACGGCGCGCCGTCGAGCGTCGAGCCGGACGGCGGCTCGGAGCGGTCATAACGCGCGTGGGCCGAGACGCCGGTTGCCGATGCGACCAGCAGCCCAAGTGCAATGAGCAGCGTCGCGGCCAGACGACCGCGATGCAGAAACGTCGCCATTGAAGACCCCTGAGAATGCCTGCCCGAACACCGCCGGGCCGCTTCGATGAGATACCGTGCGGCGTACCAGCCCTGATTGGCCGGTCACGTCGCTGCTCGCCGCCACGCGAGCAGCCCCGGTACCAGGGGTGCCCATGCGTGTGTGGCGCACTGACGTGATGCCAACCGGTGCCAGGAGCGCGCGGGCTGTCGATTCGGTCGGTCTGGATGCCGTCATCGTGACACTTCCGCCGTCCAGGGACGGACAGCGCCAACGGCGGCATCAGCCGAACGCGCGAATCGGGGCCGGGAATCTCGGGGGTGGGGCCGGCGGGCGGTACCAGTGTTGATGTGGCACCGCCATGAGCGTGTGGCGCAACCGGCGCGCGTCAAGCAGGAGGCCCGCCAGCAGCAGCGGCATCAGGATGCCCCCGACGCCCGCGCGGAAGCCCCCTTCGATGGGCTGGGCGCGCAGGCCCGGCTGCTGGTCAAGGCTCAGGTGGTCAGCGGCCACGCCGTCCGCCAGCGCGAAGGCTGCCGGCGCATCTTCGTGGCCCGCTCCGTGAACATGCGGGAACAGCGGGTGCACCAACATCCCGAAGTGGTCAGACGCCGACGCACTGAACGAGGGCGGCACCGACAGGGTCAGGCCGACGACGATCAGCAGGACGGCGATGCGGTAGATGGTCCCGACGTTCGGAGCCGTGGCAGTCTCCCTGCGCCCGTTGCCGCGTCGTCTAGCCGTGGCGTGTCACTGCCTCAGCCATCGTGGTGCAACGCCTATGCGCCTTCCCTGACATTATTCGCGCTGGACGGGGCCGCCGTCTAGGTCTACGACGGCCTGCCGCGCAGAATGTCGCCAACTGTACAGCAGGGCCGCAAGCACCAGCCTGCTGGCGGCCCCGCCGGACCACTGGCTATCCCCGGAGACTACAGAAAGTTCGATTCTGGCTCGAAGCCGAGCAGCACCTTGCCGACCAGCTCGTAGTGGCTGCGCCGCGACTGCATGTGCTGGGTAATGACGTGGATGTCCTGAAAGTGCCGTTGGATCGGATGGCTCTCAAGGACCGCCGTCGCACCTGCCGCGTTGTAGATGGTGTCCACCACCCCGGCCGCCTTACGGATCGCATGGACAGCCGCCAGCCGCATCGAAGCCCGCTGATCAAGCGTCAGGGCGTCGGTTTCGACCATCGCGGCCCAGACCTCGCGGGCCGTCTGGTCGAGCAGCGCCTTGCTGGATCGCAATTCGGCTTCGGCGTGACCCACGTCAAACTGCACCAGCGCCTCGTCGCGCAACAGGCTGCTTGAACTGGCGGCCTGCTTACCGCCGGCCAACTCGATGAAGGCTTGCAGGCAGCTCCGGGCGACGCCCAGGGCGGTCGCGGCGTCGCCGGCGGCAGCGAGCATCTGGCGCGGCATGACGTAGATCGCGCCGCTGCCCGGCGGCGGCAGGATGTCCCAGGCGATGGTGCGCTCCTCCGGCACAAACACGTCGGTGACGGTCCAGTGGTGGGTGCCGGTGCCGCGCAGGCCGCGCACCTTCCAGGTATCGAGGAGTTCGGCCTCCTGGACCGGCAGCATGAAGTAGCGGATGTCCGGCCGGCCGTCTGGCAGCTTCTGCGGCTGGCCGTCCACGACGACCGTCCCACGGGACGCCATCCACGAGGCGTGGTGGCAGCCGGTCCCGTAGCCGTGGCGACCGGTGACGCGGTAGCCGCCGGGTACGGCGATGGCGGTGGCAGTCGGGGCGGGCGTGTTGGCGACGACGCTGCGCGGGGTATCCACGAAGATCAGGCGGGCGACGTCGGCCGAGAAACACGGCGCGAACGTCACGAAGCTGGACGCCTGGTTGATGCACCAGGCGGTGCTGGCGTCGAACTTCCCGATCTCTTCCAGCACGTCCAGGTACGTCGGCAGGTCCACCTCTGCCCCGCCGAGCGAGCGCGGCACGACCATGTGAAAGAGGCCGGCATCAGCCAGCGCCTCGAAGAGCGGACGCGGCAGTTCACGCGTTTCGTCGATCTGATCGGCATAGCGTTGGATCAGTGGACCGAGGCTGCGGGCATCCTCGACCGTGAGGCGTGGTTTGTCGGGAGCGATTGTCATTGTGCAGAAGCTCCTGATTGGAGTCGCCAGTGGCATTTTACGCTGCCTTGTCAACAGATGACAGGACTTTGAGTGACGAGCGTTCCTAGGGAGAATTGTTCGATTTGCACAGCGCGCGCACGTCTGCCTGCATGGCAGACTGTTGCTCCAGGGTGCGGGCGTCGCTGAGCGTCGCACGTGCGGCACCAGATGGCCGACAATGCAACACCCGCGAGCACCGGGCAGGCGCAGGGCCGGCACGGTGACACCTGGGGATGGTCACCCGAAGACGATGCACCCGGCAAGGCGCTGGGCAAGCGAGCCGGTGGACTTGACGTGTCGGCGGCAACGCCGAGTGGTAACGTAGCGATGCGACGGAGGAGGTGATCCGATGTGCGGTGCTTTCGGTCATGACCACGATCACGACCACCATCACTCCCACGACGGTGTCGGGCATCGGCATGGCGGGCCGTTCCGCATCGGCATCGGCGGTCCGGTCGGCTCCGGGAAGACGGCCCTGGTCGAGCAACTGGTGCCGCGCTTGCTGGCGCACGGCCTGGAAACGGTCGTCGTCACCAACGACATCGTGACCACCGAAGACGCCGAGCACGTCCGGCGGACGCTGGCCGGTGTGCTGGACCCGGCACGCGTCGTCGGTGTGGAGACGGGTACCTGCCCCCACACGGCCGTGCGCGAAGACCCAACGATGAATCTGGCGGCCCTCGAAGAGCTGGCCGTCAAGTTTCCGTCCGCGCAGGTGGCGCTGGTGGAGAGTGGCGGCGACAACCTGACGCTGACGTTCAGCCGCCGCCTGGTGGACTATTCCATCTACGTCATCGACGTGGCTGGCGGCGACAAGATCCCACGCAAGCGCGGCCCGGGCCTGATCCGCAGCGACCTGCTGGTCATCAATAAGACGGACCTTGCGCCGTACGTCGGGGCCAGCCTGGAGGTCATGGCGCGCGACTCGGCCATCCAGCGAGAGGGCCGGCTGTTCCTGTTCACGAACTGCCGCGACGGCGAGGGCATCGAAGCAGTGATGGACGCCATTCTGTCCCAGGTGGCCGTCCCTGCCTGAACACGGGCAATGCACATGCGAGACGGGGCCGCCCGCTGACTTGTACACGTTGGTCGAGGTCCGTCGGTAGTTTTCGGAGCCCCTCACCCGCGGCCCCTCGCCCACAAACGGCGGGGCCCCTCGGCTACGCCGCCTCCCCGCGTCATGCGTGGGCGGGGGGAGGCTCTGGACAATGGTTCCCCCTCGCCCGCGCACCGGGAGAGGGGGGCAGAGGGCCGTGGAGAGACGGCGTAGCCGAGAGGCTCCATGGTGGGGTGGGGAGGGAGAATCCAACTGTCGGGGAACTTCGGACACGCTGTACTAGGCGTCAGTGGGCGGCCCCATGTTCGTCGTCTGCTGTCTGCCGGCGCGCGCTACCGCTTGCCCTTCGCCGGCCACTGGAGCGCGCCGCTGCTGCCGTCCTGGAACCGCAGGGTGGAGCCGGCTCCGCCGTCCAGGAACTGCTGGACTGGTGCCAGCGTGACGCCACCGTTGGCGTCAATGGTCAGGTTCGCTGCGTGCCACAACGTCTGCGTCGGGGAGCCACTGGCGTTCGTGGCCGAATAGCTGGCGAGTGTCTGGCCGTTCCGCGTCACCGTGATAGTCGCGGGAGATGTGCCGGTGTAGCTGTCGGTGGCCTCGTAGTTGTGTGCCCAGACGCGGTACTCGCCGGGTACCCAGGCGTTCGTGGACTGGTTCTGCCGCAGCGCCACGGACTCCGGGCCGTACCCAAAGTGGGCGTCAGCAGAGAGGACCGCGTGTGACGCGGCCGTCGGGTTATTCCAATAGGTGTGGAACCGCTGGCCGCCGGTGTCAGGGCCAGACAGGTGAATGTCCAGGTCGGCCGGGGTCGTCCCCCACGTGAGGCTCACGTAGACGGTCGCGGTATTGACGGGATTGCCCGGCGTCAGGGTGGCGTCCACCGTGGTGGTCTGGTTGTGCGTCACCGTGGTGCTTGACGATGCGGCGTTGTAGCCGCTCGCCGTCACATCCACCGTGACGCCGCCAGCACCGATGTTCGCGAGGGAGTAGACGCCGTTGGCGTTCGTCGTGGCCGAACTGGCCGTGCCACGCACGGACACCAGGGCACCGGCAATCGGCTGCGACGTGGTGGCGTTCCGCACTGTGCCCGAGATGGTGCCGCGCTTGAAGCCTTCCACGCCCGACCCGACGAAGGTTGTCCAGGGGCCGCAGTCGTCGGTCACGACCAGGCCAGCCGTGGTCGGCACACTGGGGGACTGCTGCGTGACCGTGAAGGTGAACGACGGCGCGTAGACCGGCGGCACGTAGATGAACGATGCCTGGGCGCTCGGCTGGTTGCCGATGGTGATGTTGCCGTTCTGGAGGTCGCGGAACTCAATCTGTCGGATGACGCCGACGCCAGACTGGACGGAGACGTTGAGCGATGTGCCGCTCGCCGGTGATGTCGTCATCCGCACGGCCGGGCGCGGGGAGGGGCAGGCGATGAATGTTGGCACCGGGATCGGGGTGTTGGTTGGGGGCGCCGTCGCCGTCGCCGTTGCTGTCGGGGTGTTGGTCGGGGTGTTGGTCGCCGGTGCGGTGCCGGTGGCAGTGGCCGTTGGCGTGTTGGTGGGTGGGGTGCCGTCCGCAACGGCTGCGGCGGCGTTGATGCGGCCCCAGGCCCAAAGCGAGCCCAGAGCCGTGCCGGTGCCGGAGATCGCCGTCGATGAAGTCTGGATCTTGCTGACGACGGCCGACGCCGTGGTGCTGGGCGTGACCGAGAAGATCAGGCCGGCCAGCGCCGCGACGTGCGGCGAGGCCATCGACGTGCCGCTGAAGGACGCGTAGCCGCCGGTGCGGACCGTCGAGATGATGCTCGAGCCGGGGGCCGCCACGTCAACGTTCGTGCCGTAGTTCGAGAACGACGAGCGTGAATCATCCGTCGTGGTCGAGGCAACGGAGATCACGTTGGCGCAGTTGGCGGGCGCGCCGGAGGAACCGAGACCGCTGTTGCCGGCGGCAGCGACTACCACGACGCCGTTGTTCCAGGCGTTGTTGATGGCGTTCTGCTCGGTCTGCGAGCAGGCGCCGTCACGGCCGAGGCTCATGTTGATGACCTTCGCGCCGTTCGTGACTGCCCAGCCGATGCCGTTCGCGATGGTCGATGAGCTGCCGGAGCCGCCATCGCCGAGCACCTTAGCGTTCAGCAGTGTCACGTCTGGCGCAAGGCCGGAGATGCCGATGCCGTTGTTGCCGAGGCCCGCCACAATGCCCGCGACGTGCGTGCCGTGGTTGCAGACGTCATCGAAGCCGTTCGCTGATCCGGTGAAGTCGGCGTTGGCGGAGACTTTGCCGCGCAGGTCAGGGTGGCCGGCCTGGCCGTCGCCGGCGAGCCGACCGGTCTGCGAGCTGAAGACGCCGCAGTCAATGACGGCAACCTTGACGCTCGAGAGGCCGCGCGTGGTGTTCCAGGCCGTTTCCGCCCCGACCTTCTTCGGCCCCCACTGGCCCGGGAATTCGGGGTCGTTCGGGGTGAAGAGCGCGTGGACGGTGTAGTCCGGCTCCACATACTCCACGTCGGCGCGGGAACTGTACGCCGAGAAGGCGTTGTCGAAGGTGCTGGACGGCACCTCAACTCGGACGGTGTTCGCCAGGTTCACGGCGTCGGCGCGGCGGGCACCTGCGGCCTGGTGGGCGCTCATCTGAGAATACGAGCCGGAGTGCGGGCGGAACTTGACGATCAGTGGCGTGGTCGGCTCTGGCTCGCCAGCGGCCGCCATGTCTTGTTCGGCGAGGGCGGCGGGGGCGGCCAGGACGCCGGTCCAGGCGTCGCTTCGGGGCATGGTCTGAACCGTGACCGCACGCTCGTCGGCGTTCGACGCGGCAGCCCGTAGTCCTGGCACACCCACGGCCGCGACCATCATCAGTACCAGAACGAGTCGAGCCAGGTAGGTCGAACGCATGTCACGGCCTCCGCTTCGCACGCTGGGGCGGGACAATCCGCCGCCTGGACAGCGCGAACAAACTTCGAGTGTTACCGAAGAAACGGAAAGGGAAGCCTCTTCGGGATGGAAGTGAGGCAATGCTAGAGGAGTTAGCCCAGATGGGCTACCGCAGGGAGACATTCGCACTACTGCGTCATAACAGTCTTGTTACTGCGACGCTGCGAATTCAGCGGGTGACGGTCGCCGGCTGGGCGTCCACCTCCACACCCTCGGCGCTGAGGCGGGCGAGATACGGCTGTGCGCCCACCTCGCCAAACGTGCGAGACGCGTCGGCGAAGAGCGCCTGCGCGTGCTCCGCGTCGCCCGGTGCGCCGCGCCGGTGATACGCCGTGCCGAGCAGCAGCAGGTACCGTGCGCGCTCGAACGGCTGGCCGACTTCGTCTGCCAGCGCCCGTGCGCCGAGGCCGTAGGCGATGGCCGCGTCCCACATTTCGGCGTTCAGGGCGATGGTCATTCGGGCGCGGGCGGCCATCAGCCGACCGGCCACAAATGCGCCGTCGCCGGCGGCGTCCGCGCGATCAGCCAGCGCGGCGGCGCGGTGGTTGTCGCCCGCGCCCGCCATGATCTCGGCCCCGGCCCCGCCCAGGATTGCCTCGCAGGCGAGGCAGCGCATGTTGGCCTGAATGTCGATGCACTCCATGACGACGGCATGCGCGCCTTCTGGATCGCCGGCGGTCAGCAGGTGCATTGCTCGGGTGATGCCGAGCCAGACGGCACCGTGCGAAAAGGAGCAGGGATCGATGGCGGCCAGGATGGCCCCGGCCTCGTCGAACCGACCGCGCGCGCCCAGCAGCCGCACCAGCGCGATGTTCCGCATCACGGCCGCTGCCGTCACGGTACACTCGCTCGCGGCCCGCGAGGTTAGCTCGCGCTCGGCCTCGTCCCAGAGGCCGGCGCTCAGGCAGACCACGCCCAGGATCACGCGGGCGGTGCCCTCGGCCGGCACGGAGTCCATCCGCTGTGCAAGGTCGAGGATCTCGTGCGCCGTCATCAGGGACTCAGGCGTGTACGGCTGCAAGCAGATCTCGCGCAGCACTTCCCGCGCAATCAGCGCCTTGAACAGGAAGCCGTCGTGGCGGTTCTCGCGGGCCAGTCGTATCGCTTCGGCTGCATAGGTGGCGATGCCCGGGCCGATCTCTCCCGCGATCTCCGGCCGCGTCAGCGCGTCATAAGCGCGGGCGCGCTCCTCAAACCCGCCGTTCGCCAACGCCGCCCGCAGCGAGGCCCGGGCCGCGTCGGCCGATTCTTGCAGTTTCCCACGGTGCGTCAGCAGCCACGACTGGACGGCCAGGGCGCCGGCCATCTCGGGGTCAGCTTCGTCAAGCTGTGAGAACGCTTCGGCGGTGGCGGCCTCGGCGGTCTCAAGATCAGTCTGATACGCGCAGATCCCGGCCAGGCGCAGCGCCAGCCGGGCGCGCAGGCGGCGCGGCTCGAGGTTCGCCAACTCGCGGGCTTCGGTGACGAAGCCGGGTGCCCGCGCGAGGACGAGGGCAGATTGCAACGCCGCGACGCTGTCGTCGTACTGCCCGAGATTTGCCAGCATCAGCGCCTTGCCGGCGAGCAGCCTGCACGTGACAAGCGCCGGGACATGGTCACCCAAGCGCGCGACTGCCTCAAGCCCCAGGTCGTAGAAGCGCAGTGCCTCGCGCGTCGAGTAGTCTGACGCGGCGCGCTCGCCGGCCAGCAGGGCGTAGCGAGCGGCCGGCCCCCAGGCTTCGGCCCCCAGCGCGTGCCGCGTCAGGCCGGGAGCGTGGGCACCCAGCTCATCGGGAAAGATCGCCTCAATGGCTTCGAGCGCTTGCCGGTGCAACTCCCGGCGGCGTCGGAGCAGCAGCGTACGCTCGGCCACTTCCTGCGCCAGGCCCTGCGTGAACGTGTAGCCCGGCCGGGATGGCATGAACCGTTCGACCAGGATGCCGGCGCGCAATGCGTCGCGCAGGCCGCGTTCGAGCGCCGGGCCGTCGCCAAAGACGCGCGTCAGCAACTGCCGCGAGAACGTCCTGCCCAGGACCGCGCCGGTCTGCACGACGCGCCGGGCCTCTTCCGGTAGCCGGTCGATACGCGACAGGATCATCGCTTGTAACGTCTCGGGGATGCGGCGCGTGGCGTCCTCGTCCAGCTTTACGCGTCCGCTCTTGATCGTGAGCGCCCCGCGATCCACCATCGCCTGGATCAACTCGTAGGCGTACAGTGGATTGCCGTCGATGCGCGCCATC
>JBBQBU010000205.1:0-9508 GCA_038318015.1 Chloroflexota bacterium
CCGACCACCAACACGAGATCACACGGGGGTTCACGATCATGAAGCGACGATTGACGAGCGCAGCGTGCGGCCTGCTCCTGGCAGTTGCCACCCTGATTCCAGGCAGCGCGACGGCTCAGGCCGCACCAAACGAAGCACCGAACGAAGCGCAGGGCATGGTGTTGCGCGGCTGCGTCATCACCGTGGGCGAGGACGAGGTGGTCTTTCGGGTATACGGGACCGGGGTCAACGATGGCCGCATCATCCACATCAAGACGACCGCCATGCCGGACTACGACCCCGCCACCACTGCCGACGCCTGCGGGGCCATCGTGGTCTACCAGCAGGACGATGTCTGGTACGCGGAGTCCATTGCCGTGACGCGCGACGAAGACGGCGAGGTTGAGGTGGTGCGGAACAGCGGGTCGCGGCCGGTCGGACCGCGGGGGCGCTGAGCCGAGGAGTCAGCTGCATCGTAGGGGCTTGTCTTGGGCAAGCCCGCCTCACACTGAGCACGGCGCGGACAGGCCAGCCTCACCGCACACGCAATGGACAGAATCGGGGAGCCAGGGGTGGCGTACGCCTCCTGGCTCCTCTCCATAGTGCACACTGTCCGGCACCGGCGGGCCACTGCCTGCCGAAGCCGGGAGGGTGCCATGTCCGAGAACCGTCCGCGCTCCACGCAGACCGTCCAGATCGACAACGACCGCGTGCACGTCTCCGAGTCGCGGTTTCCACCGGGCGCGACGACCGGCTGGCACCGCCACGATCATCACTACGTCGTTGTGCCACTGACGACTGCCCGCCTCCGCGTCGTGACGGCCACGGGCGAGGCATTCAATGAGTTGGTCACGGGACAGGCGTACTTCCGGACGGCGGGCGTCGAACATGAGGTCATCAACGACAACCCGTTTGATGTCGGGTTCGTCGAGACCGAAGTCAAGTAGACAGCACGCGCCGCCGTCAGTGATGCTGGTAGGCGCGATTTCGCCCCGTTCATCGCGCGGGCACTGATCTTGCAAAGGGCATCGCTGCTCAGCTCATGTTTCGGCCCCATTGCGGACCGGTCGTGACGATGTGATGGACATGAAGCCGTTCGTTGACGGCGACGACATGAACTGGCACTCCAGAACGTGGTAGCCTCCTGGCGTGGCTCGCACGCATCTTCGCACCGCCAGCCGGCCCGCACAAGCATCTGCAAAAGTCGTGCAATCCGTTGACAGTACGGGTGTCCGCGACTACAATCATCGAGGGCAGCGCCCGTCAGGCATCCGCAGCAGCAGAGGGAGTCGCGTGCGCTCATGAGATTACTCCGCCATCCGCCGCTGTCCCCGGAGCTTGCCGCCCTCTTGCCGAAGAAGGCCCGCACTTTCGCCCTGGCGGCGCGCTTCCTGCCGGCGCACCAGCGCGCCGCTGTTGTCGTGCTCTACGCGTTCTGCCGCCTGCTTGACGACCTTGTCGATGAGCCTCAAGCGACGCTGGATTCTGCTGGCATCCGCAACCTGCTGGATGCCTGGCGAGCGTGGCTGCTCCGCATGGACTCGCTGACCGTGCTGCCGGAGCCGCGCGAGCTAGCCGTCGCCCTCCGCGCGGTCGTCGCGGAGCACGAGTTGCCGCCCATCTACCTGAGGCAACTCGTTGACGGCCTGGCGTCCGACCTGGAGCCGGTCAACATCCCCGACTTCGAGGCCATGCGCCACTACTCGTTCCTGGTAGCCGGGACGGTTGGCCTTGCCATGTCACACTTGCTTGGCGGTCGCCGCCCGGAGATCCTGGCGGCTGCCTGCGACCTCGGCATTGCCATGCAACTGACCAATATCCTGCGCGACGTTGGGGCCGATGTCCGCAACGACCGCTTCTACCTGCCCGCCGACGAGATGGCGAAGTTCGGGTACTGCTCCGAGCGGCTGCGTGCGCTCGTCGCGAACGGGCGGCCGGACGACGACTTCCGTGCGTTGATGCGCTTCCAGATTGCCCGCGCGCGCGACTATTACGCGCGCGGGCTGGCGGGGGTCTGGCTGCTGCCGCCAGATGCCCGCCCTGCAATTCTCATTGCTGGCCGCCTGTATCGCGCCATTCTGAACACCATTGAGGCGAACGACTACGACGTACTCCAGCGGCGAGCCGTGGTCTCGCGGCTGTCAAAGGGGTACGAGGCACTGATATCGCTCGCGCTGGTCCGCCTCTGGGGAGATCGAGCTATGCCACCCACGACTGTACTCGCCGAACCGGCGACCGTCCCCGACGCCACGAAGCAGCTTGCGGACGTGCTGCTGTGACCGCCGCATCGTCACACGCCGTCGTCATCGGAAGCGGCCTCGGCGGCCTCGGCGCGGCGATCCGGCTCCAGGCCGGCGGCTACAGCGTGACGCTGGTGGAGAGCCGCGACCAGCTTGGCGGGCGTGCCGGCTTCCTTGAAGACGCCGGCTACAGCTTCGACCTCGGCCCGACGCTCATCACCGCGCCCCATCTGCTCGAAAGCCTCTGGGCGATCGCCGGCCGCGATGTGCACGCCGATGTCGATCTGATCCCCCTCAGCCCGTATTACCAGATTCGGTTCCGGGGCGACAGCACCCGGTTCGACTACGGCCCGAAGCCCGTTGCCGCCGACGAAGCCGCAAGCGACGCCGCCGTGCCCGGCCGGTACGGTCTGTGTACGCCGCCCGAGGCCGAGGTAGCGCGGATCAGCCCCAGCGACCTGCCCGGTTACCGCCGCTTTCTGGTCGATACCGAGCAGATCTACGTGCGGGCCTTCGAGCAGCTCGGCCGGCGGCCGTTCCTGTCCTGGCGCGACATCGCGAAGGTTGCCCCCGAACTCGTGCGGCTCGGTGCCCACCGCGACGTGTACAGCTTCGTCTCGCGCTACGTCCGCGACCCGCGCCTGCGCTGCATCATGAGTTTCCACCCGCTCTTCCTGGGCGGCAGCCCGTTCCGCGCCAGCGCCATCTACAGCATCGTGCCCTACCTGGAGCAGCTAGGCGGCGTCTGGTTTGCGAAGGGCGGCATGCACGCACTGGTGCAAGCGATGGGCCGCCTGTTCACCGACCTGGGCGGGACCATTCGGTACAGCAGTCCTGTGGTGGAGATCACGACTCACGGCGGGCACACGTCCGGCGTGCGCGTCGCTGGCGGCGAGCATCTACCGGCCGAGACGGTCGTCAGCAACGCTGACGCGCACACCACCTACACGAAACTGGTGCCACCGGCGTTTCGTGGCCGGCTGACCGGCCGCCGCATGGACGACTTCAGTTACTCGATGTCCTGTTACCTGCTGTACCTCGGCCTGGACCGCGAGTACCCGCACCTGCGCCACCACACCATCCTGATGCCGCGCGATTATCGCGGCGTGGTAGACGCCATCTTCAGCGGGCGGCTGCTGGAGGACGACCTTGCCGTCTACCTGCACGCCCCCACCCGCACCGACCCTGGCCTCGCGCCGCCGGGCGGCGAAAGTGTCTATGCGCTGGTGCCCGTGCCGAATCTGGCCGGTGATGTCCGCTGGCCCGAAGCAAACGCCCGCATCCGCAACCGTACCGTGCAGATCCTGGCTGACGAGTTCGGGATGGACGACCTTGAGCAGCACATCGTCGTCGAGCATGCACTGACGCCACTGCACTTCCGCGACAGCCTGGCGAGCCACCTCGGCGCGGCGTTCTCCATCGAGCCGACGCTGGTGCAATCGGCCTACTTCCGTCCGCACAATCAGTCAGAGAACCTGCCGGGGTTGTATCTTGTAGGGGCGGGCACGCATCCTGGCGCAGGGCTGCCCGGCGTGCTCCTGTCCGCCGAGATCACCGCCGACCTAATCCTCGGCAGCCAGCCGGCCCGCCGGTCCGTGGCCTTCGCCTGACTTCCACCACGTATCCCAGTGCGTACCCCCAGAGTCCCGGTCCTACCGCCCATGAGGGAGACTCCGATGTCAGCAGCCATGAAGGTGCCCGCCGCCATCGCGGCACTCGGCTTGCCGCTGCTGCTCACCCAGATCATCCTGGGCCTGCGCATCCTGACCCGCCTGATGGTGACGGCCGGCGGCGAGCGGATCGTCGCGGCGGCCGACCCGGAGGACGGCACCAGCGATATCACGGCTGTGGTGCCGGTCCTGAACGAGTACGACCGCCTGGCACCCTGCCTGGACGGCTTGATCCGGCAGGGGCCAGAGGTCCGCGAGATCCTGGTGGTGGACGGCGGCTCTCACGACGGCACGCCCACGCTCGTGCGGCAGTACATGGAACGGGATGCCCGCGTGCGGCTGGTGGACGCGACGCCGATCCCGAACGGTTGGAACGGCAAAGCCTGGGGCTTGCAAGTTGGCCTGCGCGAAGCCGCCCCGGAGACCACCTGGCTGCTCACGATCGACGCCGACGTGCGTCCCAAGCCAGTCCTGGCGTCGTCGGTGGTGGCCCACGCGACGAAGCGCGGGCTGGCCGTCCTGAGCGTCGCCACCGAGCAGGAACTGTCCGACGACTCATCGGCAATGATCCACCCGTCCCTGCTGGCGACGCTGGTCTATCGTTTCGGCATTCCGGGCCGGGCGGCCCGCTTGCCGGCCGACGTGCAGGCAAACGGCCAGTGCATGCTGCTGCGCCGCGACGTGCTGATGCGGGCAGGAGGTTTCACGGTGGCGCGCGCGTCACTCTGCGAAGATGTGACACTGGCCCGCGCCCTGGCCACGGCCGGCTGGCCGGTGGGCTTCTACGAGAGCGAAAGCCTCGTGTCGACGCACATGTACACCAGCGGCTGGGAGGCGTTCTCAAACTGGACGCGCTCGCTGCCGATGCGTGACCGCATGGCAGAGTGGCCGTCGCTGCTGGGGCTGACGGAAGTGGTGCTGGCCCAGGCGTTGCCGATGCCGCTGGTCTGGCTGTTAGCCGGGCGGCCACAGGGCTGGGTCGGGCGGTGGCTGCTACGCGTGAACGTGATTCTGCTGGTGACACGGTTGGGCATCCTGGTCGGCACCAGCCGCGCCTATCCGCGCCGCCCGTGGACCTACTGGCTATCGCCGCTGCTGGATGTACCGGTGGCAATTCAGTTGTGGCGCAGTGTCCTGCGCCGCCGACATGCGTGGCGTGGCCGCGTCATGGTGACGGGGGATGGCATATGAAACTGACCTGGGGGCTGGTGGTCGGCCACCTCGTTGCCCTCACGTTCGGGTTGGCCGGTATCCTGATCGCGCTGCCGAACCCGCAGTTGTGGGCGAACAGCCCGCTTGGCGTACAGACGTTCACGTTCGGGATGGAGTACGCCGGTTCGCTGCACATCCTGTTCGGCGCAGCGGCGATGCTGGCGTTCGGCGGCTGGCGCATCGGCTGGCGCAAGACGCTGATCTTCTTCGTCGCGTCGGTCACCATCTCGTTGACCTCGGAGCTGGTCGGCACGGCAACGGGCTGGCCGTTCGGCAACTACGCCTACACCGAGGGTCTTGGCCCGAAGGTGCTGGGGCGGGTGCCGTACACGATCCCGCTGTCGTGGTTCTACATGGGCTTCGCGTCGTACGTGCTGGCCGCCGCCATCCTGGACCGATTCACGCCGCGCGCCCGGCCGTGGGCCGCCGTGGCGCTCGGGTCGTGGCTGCTGCTGGCCTGGGATGTCGTGCTTGACCCGGCGATGGCCCACGAGTCGTTGCCGATCAAGTTCTGGGTCTGGTCCGAAACAGGCATCTTCTTTGGGATGCCACTCAAGAATCTGGTAGCGTGGTTCGCGACCGGGCTAGTCTACATCGGCGTCGGGCGGCTGCTCTGGCGCGAAGACCTGCGCCAGCCGGGAACGATGATCTGGGTGCCGCTTGTCACCTACGTCGCCAACTGCGTGTTCGCAGCGTTCCTGAGCGCCAGCGTCGGGCTGTGGCAGCCGATCCCGCTGGCAGCGGTGGTCGCGCTGGCCCCGGTCGCCGTTTTGGCACTGCTGGCACGACGCCCGGCCGAGCGCCAGCCGTCCAGCCCCCTCAAGGCTACCGGCATCGCCGGGTCGTGAGCGGGGCGGGCGGCCCCATCGACCGCGTCTCTTCATGGTCGATGCGCTGGTACGCCCGTCGTGCCGTCGCAAGCGAGGTCGATGTCACGGTTCACGACCTGGAGCACGTCCCGACGATCGGGCCGGTGGTCTTCGCCGCGCGCCACTACCACCACCTGCACGACGCCACGATTCTGATGTCGGTGGTGCCCCGACGGCTGCACATCCTGGTCGCACTGGACTGGGTGCGCGGGCCGTTGGGGCGGCGCATAATGGAAGCGCTGTGCCGCGCCGCACGCTGGCCGACCGTCCTGCGCCGCGACTCGCCGCACCTGACCGGCGACGCGCCGGCGAGCGTCTACCACCCAGACGAGTGGCACGGCATGATGCGGCAAGCGATGCTCGACTCGACTGACCTGATGCGGGCCGGGCGCGTGCTGGTCGTCTTCCCCGAAGGCTATCCGAACATCGACCCCGAAGGGCTTCCGGAGGTTGGGAAGGCCGGGCCTGACGACTTTCTGCCCTTCAAGAACGGCTTTGCCCGGATCGTCGCGCGGGCACAGCGCACCATCGGCCGGCCGATTCCGGTCGTGCCGGTCGGTTTCACGTACCAGCGGGGCGAGCGGTGGCAGGCTACCGTGCGCTTCGGTGCGCCGCGCTACCTGCCTCCGGACGGCAGCATTGAGGCCTTCGTGCGACGCGTCGAACAGGACGTTCAGACGCTGTCACCTGGGGTGGTGGCCGACCGGATTAGGGTTTGATGAAGCAGAATCGACAAAGCCCGCACCATGAGGGGGACCGATCTATACTCCGAGTAGCTCTCATCTTATCTTGATGCAAGAGCAGCGAAACACACTCCGTGAGCATCGCAGATAAGGGAGCACTTGGCGATGAGCTTCGATCAAATGGATCTCACGTACGGGCGGGCAGTCAGCCAGGCCCGGCGCGGGACGCTGGTTGGGCAGGTGATGGGCCTGCTCGCATTCTCTATGCTGTTTACGGCGGGCGGCTACATGGTGGCGCGACCGCTCGGCTTCACCGGCATGATCCTCGGGCTGGTCGGGTCGATCGCCTGCGTGCTGGCACTCAGCTTCGCCCGGACCAAGATGTCGTCGGGGGTCGCGCTCGGCGTGTTCTACGCCTTCAGCGTCTTCGAGGGGATGATGCTGGGGCTGATTATCGACCAGTACCTTGCGCGCGGCATGGGCATGGTCGTCGTCAACGCGGCATCCACCACGGCCGCGCTGGTGCTGGTTCTGAGCGCATACGCCTGGACGACCAAGCGCGACCTGAGCGGTATGGGCACGTACCTGATGGCGGGTTTGCTGGCCGTTCTGCTGGCTGGGCTGGTCATGATGGTCCTGAGCCTGTTCGGCGTGCCGATGGGTATCTTCGGGTTCCTGTTGTCGGTGGTCACGGCTGTCTTGTTCTCGGGCTTCGTGATGTTCGACATGCAGCGCCTCAAGAACGCCCGCGAGGGCCAGGACGATGCGATCATGCTTGCGGTCGGCATCTACCTGAGCATCTTCAACCTGTTCCTCGCGATCCTGCGCATCTTCGGCTTCCTGAGCAGCAGCGACGACTAAGGCGACAAGTCGGCTGGTCGGTCGCCGCCGGCTGAAAAGCCCTCACCCCCGACCCCTCTCCCATGCGTGGGCGAGGGGAGGCTATAGGAAATTTTCCCCTTCTCCGGCGCACCGGGCGAGGGGCAGGGGGTGAGGGCATTCTTCTGAGACAATTACCTGCTCATTTCGTCACACTCCGTCAGTCCCTGACCCTCGCGCCGTCCCCTGTTCCGGGGGCGGCGCTTCTTGCGTGCCCCACGAACACGACAAAGGCATCGGCAAGACACCCTCAATCGTGCTGACGGGGACGCTCCTGGCGTGGCGGTCAGGACAGTCGCTGGGAGAAAGGACGCCTACGCTGTAGGGGAGCCTCATGGCTCATCGGCGAGCGGGCCAACGCAGGCGCTGCTCGCACGGGCGCAATGATGGAGACCAACATGTATACGCTCCCCACCGTTACCACCCTCCAACAGACGCTTCGCCAGGCAAGCCGACTGCTCGCAGCTCCCGTACGGGCCGGCCAAATGGCCGCGCTGCTCGGAGCCGTGCTCCTCGCCAGCACCACCCTCAGCACGCAAGCAGACGCCTTGAACACCAAGCCGATGATCACCACGGCAACCCTCAATCCGTCGCCCATCAACGAGGGCGGCACAGCAACCCTCGCCTTGGCCTTCACGGACCCGGACGCCGCTGACCATCATCATGTCACCGTCAAGTGGGATATCGTCTGGGAGCAGAAGCAGGAGGAGTTCTACCTGCCGGCTGGGCAACGCACCTTCCAGACGACGCACAAGTTCCCCGACGGCGTGCGCTTCGAAAATGGCAGCTTCCATCCCGTCAAGGTCTGGATCTTCGTAGAGGATGACCAGCCGGACCCTGATCTGGAGGATGGAACCTTCTCGGACTTCCGCGAGGTCGAACTGACGGTGAACAACGTCGCGCCAGCCATCGTCGGCGCATCGGTCCAGGTGACGAAGGGCAGCCCCAATTCTGGCACCCTGACGGTGGCGGGCCAGTTCACCGAGCCTGGCACGGACACCGTTAGCGTGCTGGTCAACTGGGGCCACACCACACCTGGTACGGCGAAGCAGGGCGAGGCATGCGCCGTGAACCAGCACGCGAAGCAGTTCACCTGCCAGCACGCCTACCCAGCGAACCTGGCCGGCACCTACACCGTCACGCTAACCGCTCGCGATGAGGACGGCGGCACCAGCACCATGACGCGCAGTATCCAGATGCCGTAACGACGGCGTCGGCACCGCGAAGCACTAGACGCGCACCTGTGCCGCCCCCGGGTTTGGGGGGGCGGCGCTTCTTCGTGCCCCTGTGCCCGGCCCCATCAGTCCACGATCCGCCATCCCGTATACGCGAGCGTCCACATCCTGCGTGCGGAGGCTCGGGGGCTGGATCGTGTACGGTTAGTGCGAATATTGGAGCGGCGTCACCCTGGTGGCGCGCACAGGGAGAACCAGCGTGCAGATCGGGATCATGGGGCTGCCAGGCGCGGGGAAGACCACCGTCTTCAACGCGCTGGCGAATGCCCGCGCGGCGGTGGGCGGCTACTCCGCGCCGAGCGCAGAGCCGAACCTCGCCGTCGTCAAAGTGCCCGATCCGCGCCTGGATCAGCTTGCCCCCATCTTCGAGCCGAAGAAGTTCACCCCGGCCGAGGTCCAGTACGTGGACGTGGCCGGTATCGTCCGTGGCTCGGGCAAGGACAGCGCCGGCGCGTTGCTGGCCCACCTCCGCAACACCGACGTGCTGCTGGCCGTCGTGCGGGCGTTCGGCAGCGCCGCCAGCCAGGGCACCGATCCAGCGCCCATAGACGACCTAGAAGGCGTCAATCTTGAACTGATGATCGCCGACCTGGATGTCGTCGAAAAGCGATACGAGAAGCTCAAGAAAGACACGCTCTACTCGAAGGGCACGCCCGCCGAGCGGCTGCTGCGTGAGCAGGAGCTTGACATCTTCACGCGGTTGCAAAAGCAACTCGTGGCCGAGCGCCCCTTGCGAGAGCT
>JBBQBU010000206.1:0-9488 GCA_038318015.1 Chloroflexota bacterium
CCAGCACCTGCCGGGCGTTGGGCAGAACCTCCAGGATCACATGCTGCTGGGCGTGGATTACGAGAGCCTGGTGCCCCTCGATCCGCCGGAGATGCTGGCCGAGGCGGCGCTGTTCCACTGGACCGGCGTCAACTCGAAGGATGCGTCGCCGGACTTGCAGTACTTTTTCGGGCCGGTTCAGTTCGTGGCTCCGGAGTACATGACAGGCGGCCCCGGCTTCACCTTCGCGCCGATCATCTCGCAGCCACAGAGCCGGGGCAGCGTGACGCTGGCATCGGCCGACCCGACGGCGCGGGCGAAGGTCGATCCGCAGTATCTGACACGCGAAGAAGACCTGGCCGTGTTCGAGTACGGCATTCGGTACGCACGCGAGTTGGCCCAAACCAGCGCCTTCGACGGCCTGCGCGGGCGTGAGCTTGCGCCCGGCCCCGACGTGACCAGCAGCGAGGGCATCCGCGCCTACATCCGCAAGAGTGCAGGGACGGTCTGGCACCCGGCCTGTACGGCGCGGATGGGCGCGGGCGAGGACGCGGTGGTGGACTCGCAGATGAAGGTGTACGGCGTGGACGGCCTGCGCGTGGTCGATGCGTCATCGTTGCCCAAGCTGGTGAACGGCAACCCGAACGCCGCCGTCATGATGCTGGCCGAGAAGGCGGCCGACCTGATCCGCGCCGGCCACTGACGCGAGCACCCCGCACATCCGGCCCCGCACGAACAACCCTCACCCCCAGCCCCTCTCCCGCTTGCGGGAGAGGGGAGCAATCGTGATCGCGTAAGGGCGTGGCAGCGCCACGTCCCACGACCATCGCCGCTGTGCCACTCTGGCTCCTCCTCTCCCATGTGTGGGAGAGGGGGCTGGGGGCTGGGGGGTGAGGGCGCACGGACCCCCGGCCGCGTTGGCCGGGCGGAAGGGAACCGATGTCTCAACAGCGCTTCCTCGACTTTCTGCTGGCCCTTAGCACCAGCCCGCCGATGCTGGCCCGCTACGACGGGCGCAACCTGCCACAACTGCTCTTCCACGCCAAGAACGACGGCTTCGCGTTCACGGCTGAGGATGTGGCCGACGTGGCCGGGAGACTTGAAGCCAGCGTAATCCTGTCCAAAGACCAGGACTCCTTTGACGAGACCAGCCGGCTCTGGCGGCGAATGTGGGGCCAGCGGCACCTGGGGTACCTCGTGGAGCACGTCGTCAAGCGGCACACCGAGGCCGAGCTACACACGTTGATAGCAGCATGGGGAGCAGGCTCGTGAGTGCCCGCAACGTCATCGCATTTATGCGCGGCCCGGCCGCCCGCAGCGACCTCCTGCACAGCCTCAAGCTGATGAGCAAGGGCGAGGTCATGGCCGTGGCGGCCGACCTCGGCTACCCGTTCACCGACGCGGACTTTGATCCGCTGATCTGGGGGCTAGAGTTGAAGCTTGCGGCCCGGCGCAGCGAAGCGTTTGATGCGCGCTTCCCCCTCTGGCAAACCATGTGGGGGCAGTACTACTTCGAGTATCTCGTGCTGGACCTGCTGCCGAGCCTCAAAGATGACGAGATTGAGGCCGCGCTGGCTTCGGCCTGAGCAGGCAGTCGCCGAGGCGATTGGCCGTCGAATGCTCCATTCAGGGTGTCTCGAATCACGAAGCGTTCACGTTTGAGTAGTCGGGGACGCGGGCCGTCCGGTCCCAGCACAGCGGCGGCGACGTTGACGGCGCGTCGCGACTACAGGAGGTGACCACCGTATGGAGATCTTCGAACTCGGAGACTTCCCGCTCCTTTCAGGCTACACGCTGCCGGGGGCAAAGCTCTCGTACAAGACTATCGGCACGCTGAACGCCGCCAAGGACAACGCGATCCTCTTCCCGCACTTCCTGGGCGGCGCATCGGAAGCGCTCGAAGGGTGGATCGGTGCTGGCCTCGCGCTCGACCCGACGAAGTACTTCTTCATCCTGCCGGGCCAGTTCGGCAATGGCATTTCGACCTCGCCCAGCAACTCGCTGCCGCCGTTCAACCAGGGGGCGTTTCCCGCCTGCACCTTCGCTGACGACGTGATCGCGCAGCACAAGTTGGTGACGGAGCAGTTCGGCATCACCGAGCTACAACTCATCCTGGGCTGGTCTACGGGCGGCCTCCAGACCTACGAGTGGGCCGTACGCTACGCCCCGATGGTCAAGCGCGTGGCCGCCATCGCGACCGCCCCGAAGCCGTCCCCCTGGACGCGCCTGTGGCTCCTGACGCTCATTGAGGAGCCGCACACGTCTGACCCGGCCTACAACCGGGGCTTCTACGCAGACCAGAAGTCGATGCACGCGGGGCTGCGCCGGCAGGCCCACGGCACGGCGCTGACGCTGCCTCCGCACAACTTCTACCGCGATGAACTGTGGAAGCAGTTGGGCTTCTCGTCGCTGGAAGACTTCATCTCCCGCTTCTGGGAGGCGTTCTGGCTGCCGCAAGACCCCAACGACCTGATCGTGCAGGCGCGGAAGGCGCGGGCGGCCGACCCGTCGCAGGGTGGCGACCTCGACGCGGCGCTCAAGAGCATCACCGCGAAGGTGGCGGTCATTGCGTTCACCGTCGACCCGATGTTCCCGCCCGATGAGGGCAAAGTGGACGCTGCCCGCATCCCCGGCGCGACGTTCCTGGAAGTGCCCAGCATCTTCGGGCACCTCGCAACGTTCCAACTCAGCCAGCAGGACGTGCAGGCGGTGAACGCCGCGCTGGCCGACCTCCTGGCGTCGTAGGGGAACGGCAACCCCCACCCCCGGCTCCTCTCCCGCTAGCGGGAGAGGGGCGGGGGTGAGGGCCGTCCCCGCGCGGCGGAAAGGTCGCGGTCGGCGACATCCCCCCGACCGGCCGCCGCATGGACGTGGGCGGCACCGACTTCTGGAGCTTCGAGAACGGGCTGGTGCAGCAGTACCACCTCTCTTTTGACCAGGCGGAGTTCATCAGGCAGCTTGGCATCGGCCAGCCAGCGTGACGGCGGCCTGACCAGGGCCTCACCGAAGACACAGGGAGCGAGCATGGCAGACGTGGAAACCTTCGACTTCGTGATCGTTGGGTCTGGCGCGGGTGGCGCGACGCTGGCGTACCGGCTCGGCGAACTGCCCGACGTGAAAATCCTGGTGCTGGAAGCCGGCGTCGATGCGACCAAGAGCGCGATGTGGCCGGCTGTGCAGTCGCCGTTCCGCTGGAACGAGTTGCTGCTGACCGAACTGGACTGGGCCTACAACGGCGTGCCACAGCCCGGCCTGAACGGCCGACAGGTCTACTCGGCGGCGGGCAAGGCGACCGGCGGCGGCTCAATGGTCTACCACATGATGCATGTGCGGGCGCGCCCGGCCGACCTGGATAGCTGGGCCTACCACGGCGCAGCGGGCTGGTCGTACGAGGACACGCTGCCGTACTACCAGAAGCTGGAGAACCAGCTGGACGACCTGAACCCGACGGCCGGCAAGGGCGGCCCGATCACCATCGTCAATGCGAAGGACACCGGCAACGAGGTGTCGCAGTCGTGGCTGGACGCCTGCGCGGAACTGGGCTACCCGCTGGTAGACGATTTCAACGCGTCGCTGTTCGGGGCGGGCTGGCACCACCTGGACATGAAGGACGGCAAGCGCGGCGGCGTGCTGACCTCGTACCTGCTACCGGCGCTCGAGCGCGGCAACGTGACGCTCCGGACGGGCGCACACGCCACGAAGCTGGTACTGGAGAACGGCCGCTGCGTCGGCGTGGAGTACGTGGCGGACGGCAAGACGGCCACCGTGCGCGCCAGCCGCGAAGTGCTCGTAGCGGCCGGTGCCATCGAGTCGCCCAAGCTCTTGATGCTCTCGGGGATTGGCGACCCTGCCCACCTGAAGAACGTTGGCATTGACGTGCAGGTAGATCTGCCGGGCGTCGGCGCAAACTTCCACGACCATCCGTTGCTGATCGGCCCGATTGGCCGGATGGACAGGCCCGGCCCGGACCCGAAGGGTAACATGACCGAAGTCGGCCTGTTCTGGCCGTCAGTGCCGGGCATGCCGGTGCCGGACCTGGAGATCTGCCTCGTACACCGCGCGCCGTTCGGTGAAGCGTTTTTCGCGAACGTCGTCAAGCGGATGCAGACGGGCGAGCCGGTGAAGTCGGCTACGCAGTTGGTGGACCCGCACGTCGTGTTGACGTTGCCGGGCCTGGTGCAGCCGCTGTCGCGCGGCTCGATCAAGCTCCGCAGCAGCGACCCGAGTGTCTCGCCGGACGTGGACGCCAACTACTTCGCGGAGCCGGTTGACGTTGACCGCATGGTCACGATGGTGAAGATCGGCCGCGAGTTGTACGCCAGCAACGCCTTCAAGGCCTGGGGCATGCAGGAGCTAGCGCCCGGACCGACCGTCACCTCGGACGCCGACCTGCGCGACTGGGTGACGAACAACGTCGGCTCGTACTACCACTTCGTCGGCTCCTGCAAGATGGGCATCGACCGCATGGCCGTAGTCGATCCGCACTTGAAGGTGCGCGGGGTGGACGGCCTGCGCGTGGTGGACGGTTCGGTGATGCCGTCGATCCCGGCGGCGAACACGCACACCACCATCGTGATGATTGGCGAGAAGGCGGCCGACCTGATCAAGGCCGGCCAGTAGCCATCTCGCCCATTGAACGGTGCGAAGCACGGCGCGAGCGGCGGGGTTCATCGTCCCCCCGCTCCTACTCGCGTTCACATGCGGACAGTTTTGAAGGTGATTCTGGCGCGGGTAGTCACGGTCCACCCGCGCCCCTCCATGTCATCCTGAAAGGCTGTGATGCTTTGGCGTGGGCAGCCGAAGGAGAGGCAGCGTTGAGATGCGGGGTTCGAGCGAGAAGCGGGGGCCGACGAGTGGCGGGGACCGGCGTGGCGGAAAACGGTGACAGAAGCCGGCCGTTGCGGCACCTGGAGCGGCGCGCAGGACGGTCCGGGAGCCGCGTCGGGGCCTGATTCTGGTGGCTGGGGGGAATCAGGCGGTGAGGGCGAGGTAGCGGAGCAGGTGCAGGCCCGGCACGCCGCCGACCGCTGGAGTTGGCTCCTGGCCCTCTGGTCCCGCTGGCTCGCCCGACCGCTGGCCGCCGACCGCCGCCTCCCCTGGGAACGCCCACTCCCTCCTGCACGCTTGACCCCGGCCCGCGTCCGCCGCGCCTGCACCCCCTTTTCCTCGACTTGGAACCCCGGCCCGACCGGTCCAACCTCGCGGAAATGCCCTAGGACGCCCTACAGGCTACCGTCCACCCCAACGTCCACAACTTCCGGTCGCTCGACGCTCCCCACCACGCGCGGCTTGACGGAATCGTCCGCCTCCTGTCTTGTCCAGACGCCACTTCCTGAACCTGCGCCGTGGGGATCCGGCGACACGGGGAGGCGGGGACACGGGGATCCCTCCGCAGGCGGAGGGGATGTTGCGCCTGCGGCCACAGAAAGCGCAAAGCCGATATTTGCGCCGCGCAGCGGCCGTCGTTCGTGTAGCCGAGGAGCCTCATGGTGGGCAGGAAGGATCTCACGCTTCAAGTATTGCCAGCATGAGATCCTTCGCGACGCTCGCAAGTTCGCTACTCAGAGTTTGTGATTGTATCGGCGGCCACCATCGCAGACCACAACATCTTGTGGTATGTGTGAGCGCCTGACCACAAGATGTTGTGGTCTGCCCTCTGGGCGTGGGGGGAATCATGAGCTTTCAGGATGACAGGGTGAGGCGATGGCTTCGTGGGAGGTGCGCACTGCTCAGGACGACTGGGAGGAGTGGTGGCGCTGCGCCACAGGTAGCTGCGTTGGGTCACCGACCGGGGCTGTCGGGTGCGTGACACTGTTGGCAGGCGAACACCGGCGGCACGGCATCGCAAGAAGGACACCGGCCGCACCAGGGTGGAACAGGGCAGCACACGCAGCCCAACGCCGCACCGTCTTGCCAGGGACGCATGCGGAAGACACATGCCGAACACCACGGCGTCCGCCGTTAACGACAAGTTCCCCGTCCTCACGCCTGAGAGTAGGGGAACTGTGGTGGTCAGGAGCCGCGACCGTGCGTGTCGCGCTGCCAGTCGTGTGACCGGCGACTAGGCGGTGGCGGTGTGCTTCCGGTTGGTGCGGATGCAGCGCGTGCAGGCCGCGACTCGTGTCGGCTGGCCCTTGATGAGCAGCACGGCCTTCTGCACGTTCGGCCGCCACATGCGGTTCGTCTTTCGGTTCGAGTGACTGACGTTGTGGCCGAAGCCTACCGTCTTGTCACAAATCTCGCATCGACCCTTCACGGTGTCGCCCCTCGCAGTTCCTGTCTCGTGGCCCGCGCTCCTGGACACCGAACACTGGTAGCCCAGACGGTTACTCATGCTGCTAGCCTCGTCGCTCAGTCGTCAGGCCGATTGCTGGCTGGCCGTGCGGTGCGCCAACCGTAGACGGCGCGCCGACCGAAGACGATATACTAGGAAGCGAAGTGTAGCATGGCGTTTTTTGACGTCGCCACTACCAGGAGACCGGGAAGCGGGCGCTGCTTCGCGCTTCCCTCTTCCCCTCAGAGGGATTGTGGCTTCCGATTCTCCACGAACACCAACATCTGAACACCAGGGCGACCCGTCGCATGCCGCTGGCACCGTGACGGATGCCGTATCGGCGCTGGACACGATCAACGCCGACCATCTGCGTGCCGCCTATGAGGCTGCCGCGACCTGGCTTGAGCTTCAGGCTGCCAGCGTCAACGCCCTCAACGTCTTCCCGGTGCCGGACGGCGACACCGGTACGAACATGTCGATGACGATGCGGGCGGCCGCCGAAGCCGCCGCCGTCGAGCGCACCAACGAGACGCACGCCGTTGCGAAGGCAGCGGCGCGCGGCGGGCTGATGGGTGCGCGCGGCAACTCCGGCGTGATCCTCTCCCAGTTGCTGCGCGGCTTCGCGGAGGCCGTAACGGAGCACAGCACGCTTGGCGTGGTGCAGATTGCGGACGGGCTGGAGGGTGCGGCACAGGCCGGCTACCGTGCGGTCGGGCACCCGGTTGAGGGCACCATTCTGACCGTCGCCCGGCGTATCGGCGAGGCGGCCCGCGCCGCTGCCAACGACGGCGTGGATGTCGTCGAGTTCTGGCGGCGGGTGCTGGTGGTGGCGGATCAGGCCGTCATCGAGACGACGAACCAGTTGCCGCAATTGCAGCGGGCGGGTGTGGTAGATGCTGGCGGGCAAGGCTACCGGCTGATCATTGAGGCGTTCTACCGGTCGGTGCGCGGGGAGCCGCTGGAGATCGACGCGATGGCGGCGTCGGCCCCGGTCGCCAGCCAGGCGCTGGTGGCGGCGCAGCACGTCGCGGAGGGCGGCCTGGGCTTCTGCACCGAGTTCCTGATCCAGCGCGCCTCGGAGCCGGAAGAGACGATCCGCGAGTTCATGGAGTCCATCGGGGACTCGGTGATCGTGGTAGGCGACGCCGACGTGACGCGCGTCCACGTCCACACCTTGAAGCCGGGGCAGGCGCTCGACTGGGCCATTGAGCGCGGGATCGTCTCGCGCATCAAGGTCGAGAACATGCAGTTGCAGCACGACGCCGGCGGCGAGGCTGCCCTGAGCGGGCCGGGCCTGAGCAACATTGGCGTGGTCGCGGTCGGCCCGGGGCTGGGCTTCCGGGCGCTGTTCAGCAGCATGGGTGCTGCCGCCATCGTCCAGGGCGGCCAAACGATGAACCCGTCTGTGCAGGACATCCTGACCGCCATCAGCGCGGTGGGGTACCAGGAACTGGTGCTCCTGCCGAACAACGGCAATGTCCTGCTGGCGGCCCAGCACGCGGCAGACGAGACGCCGCGCACCGTGCGGATCGTCCCGACGCGCTCGCTGCCGCAGGGCATCGCCGCGCTGCTGGCGTTCAACTACGGCGAAGACCTCGTCACCAACGTGCAATTGATGACCGAGGCGGCCGGCCGCGTCGCGTCCATCGAAGTGACGCGCGCAGAGCGCACCACGGAGGTGGAGGGGCACCACGTCGAGCAGGGGCAGGCGCTGGGCCTCCTGAACGACAAGATCGCAGCCGTTACCGACTCGCTGGCCGACGCGGCACTCGGGGCGCTGGCCCAGAGCGAGCCGGAGACACGCGAGATCGTGACGGTCTACTGGGGTGAGGGTGCCAGCCGCGACGAGGCCGGCGCGCTGTGCGAAGCGATCCTGGTAGCGTACCCGCACCTTGAAACAGAGATCGCCGAGGGCGGCCAGCACCATTACCCGTACATCATCTCGGTGGAGTAGCCTGCCTGTGCCACGAATTGCCGTCGTCACTGACAGCACCGCAGACATTCCTGGGGATGCTCAGGAGCGCCTCGGCATCGAGATGGTGTATCTCTCGGTCGCCTGGGACGGCCAATCGTACCGCGACAAGTTGGATTTGACCCTGCCCGAGTTCTACAAGATGATGCGGCAGCGGTCCACGCTCCCGACGACCGCTGCGCCGTCAGCCGGGCACCTTGAGCAACTCTACGAGCGGTTGCTCGGCGACTACGACCACATCATCTCGGTGCACCTCGCCGGCAAGTTGAGCGCCACCCACGGCGTTGCGAAGTCGGCCGGGGATCGCGTTGGGAACGGGCGCGTCAGCGTGGTCGATAGCGGCCAGATGTCGATGTGCCTGGGCTGGCTGGCGATCCGCGCCGCTGAGATGGCCGCCGAAGGAGCCGGGCCGGCCGCCATTGTGGAAGAGTTGGAAAGCTGGGTGCCGCGCTTGCGCCTGTACGCCGTGCTGGACACCCTGGCGAACGTCCAGCGCAGTGGGCGCATCGGGCGGGCGCAGGCGTTGGTTGGGGCGCTGCTGAACTTCAAGCCGCTGATCCTCATCAAAGAGGGGCAGGTGTTCCCCGTCGAGCGGCCCCGCAGCCGCGCCACGGCGATGCGGCGCATCGTGGACGTGGTCGCCAACCAGGGGCGCGTCCTGAAAGTGGGCGTGGCGAACGGCGACGCCCCGGAGATCATGGGAGACCTGACGCAGATGGTCCGTGAGCGCATCCCCAACGCACCGGTGGACCAGAGCGACATCGGCATTGTGCTGGGGACGCACGCCGGGCCGGGCGTGTTCGGCGTGGCCGCGCTCCTAGCCGAGTAGCACGGTCGGCATGTCAATCTCCCCTGCGCGGAGCCACCCCCCGGAGCTTGAGACGGCCCGGAAGATCCTGGAGCTTGAGCGAAAGCAGGGCTACCAGGACCGTGCCGTCACGTCGGGGCTGGCCTCCTTTCTGACGAACTGGGAGCGCCGCATCGCGCAGAGCGGCCACCAGGAGCTGCTGGCGCTGGCCGAGCGCGTGTCGGTTGGGCTCGACGGCTACGGCCAGATGCAGCCGGACGCACGCGCCGAGGCGCTCAGTGGGGCGCTCCGGCTGCTGGACGGCGGCACGGCCGGCACTGGTGCGGCCCTCACCCCCGCCGCCCCGCGAGCGGCCCTCACGCCTCCGGCCCCGCGAGCGGCCCTCACCCCCAACCCCTCTCCCACAAGTGGGAGAGGGGAGTTGAATGACGCCTCCCCCCTCTCCCGCTTGCGGG
>JBBQBU010000207.1:0-9467 GCA_038318015.1 Chloroflexota bacterium
GGTGGGTGCCCCCCCCCCATATACCAACACCACCGTCTCTCGTTTTTGGTTGGGGTGGTGGTTTGGTTGTGCGCTCACACCCCCCCCCCCCCCCGGGGGGGGGGGGGGGGGGGGGGGGGGGGGCCCCCCCCGTTCCGTCCGTTCGTGGGGGCGTCACCCCCGCCCAGGAGGCACAACGACTGGTGTCAGATGTTCACGCGCCCGCCCCTGTCAGTCGCCGCCCCCTGAAGGTCGGCCTCTTCCTGCCGTTCGCCGAGCAGCAGCACGACGGCCACAGCCCGCGCTGGTCCGACTTCGCCACGCTGGCGGCGCTCGCGGAGGATGTCGGGTTTGACTCGCTCTGGGTGCCCGACCACCTACTGTTCCGCTTCGAGGGGCAAGCGACGCGCGGGCCGTGGGAGTGCTGGTCCGTGCTGTCGGCGCTGGCCGCTGTGACGAAGCGGGTGCAGTTGGGCACCGTCGTCGTCTGCACCGGCTTCCGCAACCCGGCCATGCTCGCCAAGATGGCCGAGACGGTGGACGACATCAGCGGTGGCCGGCTGATCCTGGGCCTCGGGGCGGGGTACCTGGAGTCCGAGTACCGCGCGTTCGGCTTCCCCTACGACCACCGAGTCGGGCGCTTCGAGGAGGCGCTGACGATCATCCACACGCTGCTGCGTGAGGGGCAGATCGACTTCGAGGGCACGTATTATCAGGCGCGCGACTGCGAGCTACGCCCGCGCGGCCCGCGCAATGGGCAGATCCCCATCCTGATCGGCACGACCGGCCAGCGCATGCTCGGGCTGGCCGCGCGCTACGCCGACATCTGGAACGGCTGGCTGATCTTCGGGCGGAGCCAGCCGGACGGCGTGGTGCCGTTCCGCGAGCCGGTGGACGCAGCCTGCCGCGCCATCGGGCGTGACCCGGCGACGATGGCCCGGACGTTCGGCGTGCTGGCCGCTCCCACCGGCCTGACGACGCCCCCGCGCGGCTCGGCTCGGCCGGACGCGCCGGTCACGCCGATCATCGGCACCCCGGCCGAGATGGCCGAGACGCTACGCGGGTTCGCGCGTGAAGGCGTCTCCGAGGTGCAGGTGTACTTGAATCCGACCTCGCCGGCCGGTGTCGAGGCGTTCGCGCCGGTGCTTGCGGAGCTTGACCGGGGCTAGGCACGCACCCCCACGGCCCGTGGTAGGCTGGTGAGGGCGACTTGTGGGAGAAGGGTCGGGGGTGAGAGCAGCCCCCCTCGCGCCCCGCTCACGGCCCCTTGACCGTCACGCCGCCGTCGATGACCAGGGCCAGCCCCGTCACCCAGGCCGATTCGTCGCTGGCGAGGTACAGCGCCGCCTGCGCCACCTCCTCCGGTTCCCCGATCCGCAGCATCGGGATGCGCGACGCCGACCGCTCCAGCCGCGCGCCGCCGTCCATCGACGGATCGAGCAGCTCCGGATTCATCGGTGTGCGGACGGCACCGGGGCAGATACAGTTCACGCGGATGTTGTTCGGCGCGTAGTCCAGCGAGGCCTGCCGCGTTAGTTGGATGATCGCGCCCTTCGCCGCCGCGTACGCCGCAAAGCCGTTGAACGCCACCAGCCCCTGGTTGGAGGCCGTATTGACGATGGAGCCTCGGCCGGCCTTCAGCATGTGCGGCAACGCGGCGCGCATCCCCCGGAACACGCTGCCCAGGTTCAGGTTCAGACAGGCCGCCCAGTCCTCTTCAGAAGTCTCGTGGACCTTGCCGTAGAAGTTGACACCGACGTTGTTCATCATGATGTCTAGCTGGCCGTACGCGTCCACGGCTGCCTGCACCAGCCGGTCAACGTCGGCACCCTGGCGCACGTCGCAGTGCAGGAACCGGCCTTCGCCGCCTGCCAGCCCGATCAGGCGCAGCGTCTCGTCGGCCTCCACGTCGTTGACATCGCCGAACACGACGCGCGCGCCCTCCTGGGCGAACCGCACCGCCGTTGCCCGCCCTATGCCCGTGGCCGCCCCGGTGATGACCGCGACCTTTCCGTCAAGTCGCACCAGTCTGTTCCTCCCTGTCGGCCCGCCGCCGGACACGTCCGGCCGCGCGGGCAGGGAGAGGATACTGCGTTCCGTTCCAGCGAACAGATCACAGTCGGCGGCGGAGGCCATCAATTGTGCGGGGATAGGTCGAGGGGGGCCGCTCAGTCGGCCAGGTGTTCCGCCGCTGCCCAGCGCTTCAGCACGCCGCGCGCCTGCTCGATGCCGGCATCGACCCCGTCGGCGTGCAATTCGATCTCGGTGATGGCGCAGTTGCGGTTCGGGACGGTCCAGATGACGCTGTGGTCGGCATCGGCGCAGAGGTCTTTGAGCGACGCCCCGACAATGCCGCCGTGCGCCACGATGACGATGTGCTGCCCGTCGCGGCCGGTGATCGCCTGTGACAGGCCCGACCGCACCCGCGCCAGCAGCGTGTGGTAATCCTCGCCACCGGGGAACCGCACCTCGAGGTCGCCGTCGCGCCAGCTTCGCAAAATCTGGTCGTGGTGCTCCCACATGGCATCGGTCGGCGGCGCGCCATCGAAGTCGCCGCAGTTGATCTCGCGGAACTCTTCGATGATCTCGACCTCGTGCCCGGTCGCCGCCCCGATGATCTGCGCCGTCTGGGCGGCCCGCTTCAGAGGTGACGAGTAGATGGCGTCGATGCGCCGACCGGTTGGGCCGCCGGTCAGGGCCGCGAAGTAGGCCGCCGTCTGCTCGGCCTGCCTGATGCCGAGGTCAGTCAGCCAGTAGTCCAACTTGCGGTAGGAGAACTCGCGGTTGATGTTGGCCGGGTTTTCGCCGTGCCGCACCAGATACAGGGTGTTCATCACCATTGACGGGCTTGCTCCAGAGGATGCTACTACCAGGGTCGCGTGATTGGGGCAGGCCGGCGTGCCGAGCCTGCCCCACACGTCAGGCGTCGTTCGACTTCTTCGACGTGACTTCCACACCGGCGAGGCGCTCGTGCACCTGGAGCGCTGAGGCCGGGGCCTTCTTACCGTAGCCGGCTCCGCGCGCCTCCTGCATCATCTGCTCGGCCAGCGAGCCGGAGAGCAGCCGCACGCCAAGCTCGCGGCCCATGCTGACGGCCAGCGAGACGTCCTTGTGCATCAGGTCGGCGGTGAAGCCCGGCTCAAAGTTGCGGCTCAGGGCGCTCTGCGCCACGCCATCCAGCGAACGGCTCGCGCCGCTGCTGGTCCGGAGGATTTCGTAGGCAAGCGCCGGGTCGATGCCGGCCTTCGTCGCCAGTACCAGCCCCTCAATCGCGCCCATCGTGCAGATCAGGTTCATCATCTGGTTGACCAGTTTGATGGCCGCCCCCGCGCCGGTTGGCCCGACGAGATGGATGTTCTTGCCCATCGCGTCCAGGGCCGGCCGCGCCCGGTCGAAGTGCGCCTGCGCGCCACCGACCATGATGGTCAGCGTGCCGTCGCGCGCGCCGCCGGTGCCCCCGCTGATCGGCGCATCCAGGTAGCCGACGCCGCGCTCGGCCAGCAGCGCCGCGATCTTCTTGTGCGTGTCCGGCCCGACGGTGCTGGTGTCGCAGAAGATCTGCCCGGCCCGCGCGCCCTCGATGGCCCCGTTTTCGCCCAGGTACACCCGCTCGACATCGGCGGGGAAGCCGACGCAGGTAAAGAGGATGTCCACCTGCTCGGCCGTCTCGCGCGGGGAGCTTGCCGTGGCGGCCCCTTCGCCCGCGAACGTGTTCACGATGGCCCGGCTGCGGTTGTGCACCACAACGTTGAACCCGGCCTTCATGAGGTTGCGGGCCATCGGTGCGCCCATCTGGCCCAGGCCGATAAACCCGAGCGTCGGCGTGTTGCTACTCGTCAACAGGGTGTCTCCTTCTGTGCGCCGGCTGCAGCGGCGGCCGTCGGATTCAGGGGGCGAATCGTCGTTAGTGTGCCCAGGCGGCCTGTACCAACGACTGCTCGCCGGCCGTCCGAACTTCGTACAACTCCATCAGGCGGCGCGTGACCGGGCCGACCCGGCCACTGCCCACCTGCGCGCCGTTGAGCGTGACGATGGGCACGATGCCGCTGGTGGTGCCCGTCACGAAGATCTCGTCGGCCTCGCGTAGCTGTTCTGCGCGGAACGACGCCTCCAGCGTGTCGATGCCGTCCTCGCGGGCCAGTTCCAGCGTCACCTCGCGGGTGATGCCCCAGAGGATGTAGTTCGTGCAGGGGGCCGTCATCAGGGTGGTACCGAAGACCGCGAAGACGTTGCACGACGCCGCGTCGGTCACGGTGCCGTCGCGCACGAAGATCGCTTCGAACGCCCCGGCGTCAACCGCCTGCGTGCGTGCCAGCACGTTGGCGGTCAGGCCGATGGCCTTCACGTCGCAGCGCGCCCAGCGATCATCGTGCACGGTGATGGCCGCGCCGCCTTGCTTCAGCAGGTCGGGCGATGGGGGCGCTGCCGGCCGGATGGCGATGAACGTGGTCGGGGTGACCGGCCTAGCGGGGATGCCGTGGCTGCGCGGGGCGACGCCGCGCGTCACCTGAATGTAGATGGAGGCTTCTTCGGCCCCTTCCCGCGCCAGCAGGTCCGTGGCGATGGTGCCGATCTCGTCGGCTGACGGATCGAGGGTGAGACGCAAACTGGCGGCGCTGCGGTCGAGACGCTCAATGTGGCGTTCTAGCTCGAACGGCTCGCCGCCGAAGACGCGAATGACCTCGTAGATGCCATCTGCGAACACGAAACCGCGGTCGTTGACGGAGACGTGCGCCGCTGCCTCGTCGATGAACTCGCCGTTCAGATACACCTGTGCCACGGTCAACCTCGCTTCGCTCACCTGTGAAAGACCGAGCCGAACGTCTGACGGGCTGATTTTGTGGCCCTGGGCCGCACGGCTGCTGCGCTCGGAGGGAGCGGCGTGCGGGGGGCGTGCCCGCTGTAGCGTACCAGAAGCGGCGTGTACGTCTGATACGGTCTCGGCGCAGCCGCAGCCATCCCTGACCGCTAGTCCCAGTGGTTGCCGACGCCGGCAACCTTCACGATAGATGCTTCCATTGCGCCGGCCGCCGGCGTCGGGTGCTCGTTGCGGCGGCGCGCCAGCCCGACCGTCCGCACCAGGGCCGGCTGGTCGATCGTGACGGCGTGCAGTTGCCCGAGCCGCACCTCGTTGGCGACGACGTTGGGCGGCAGCACGGACATGCCCAGCCCGCGCTGCACCAGCAGCTTGATCGGCCCCAGGCCCGATAGCTCGATGGCGACGCGCAACTGGAAGCCGGCTTGCGCGCAGGCGGCTTCGACCAGCGCGCGGACGCCGTGGCGGCGGTACGGCAAGATCCACGGCTCGTCAGCCAGGTCCGCGAGATTGACGGACGAAGTACCGGCCAGCCAGTGATCCGGCCCGACGATCAGCGCCAGCCGCTCTTCGAGGATCGGCCGGACGATCAGGGCATCGTCGTCGATGGGCAGCGAGACGACGGCCAGGTCGAGGCGGCCGTCGCCCAGGTACTCGATCAACTGGTCGGTCATATCTTCGAGCACCTGGACCTGCACCAGTGGGTGCTGGGTGCGGTACTGTTCCAGTAGGGACGGCAGCAGCCAGATGACGGCGGACGGCGTGATGCCGAGGGCGACCCGGCCGCCGCGCAGTTCCCGCAGACCACCGAGCACCTGCCCGGCCCGCTCGACTTCGGCCAGGACGCGGCGGGCGTACGGCAGCAGCGCCTCGCCGGCCTCCGTGAGCCGCACGCCGCGCGGCCCGCGATGGAACAGCCGCAGGCCGACTTCGCGCTCCAGGGTGGCGATCTGCTGGCTGATGGCCGGTTGGACGAGATGGAGTGCCTCGGCGGCGCGCGACATGCTGCCCAGATCGGCGACGCGCTCGAAGCACGTGAGCTGGCGTAGATCCACCCGGTCCCCCTCGACAACGCTGGGGTGAATCCTAGCCCGGCGACCCACCGCAAGACGAGCGCCGGCTATACTGTGCGCCTGGGGACGTGCTGCCGCGTCCCCTGTCTGCTGCCCCCGCAGCCTCGGAGGCGTTCTGACCGCGACCGGCACCCCGGAGTCTACGTCGGCCCTGCCCTCGCTGGCGGACACGGCTCCCTGCACCATCATGGCCCCCTCCCTGCCGCAGCGGCCTGCGGCCTCGACGGAGCATGCCCGCGTTGGCCTGCTGGGCCGCACCGAACTGGTGGCGGTGCTCGCTGCCTGTGTGGTCGTCTTCGCGCTGTACGTCTGGGCCGGCGGCTACTGGATCGACCTGATTGACGAAGGGTACTTCGTCTACCTCGGGAGCCGAGTCCACGCGGGCGACCTGCCGTACCGCGATTTCGACAGTTATTACACGCCGGGCATCTTCTACCTGTTCGCCTGGACGTTTGACCTGTTCGGGGTGAGCGTCGCGCCGATCCGCGTGCTGATGTCGGGGATGCGGATTCTCTGGGCGCTGGTGCTGTACCTACTGGTGCGGCGGGTGGCCCCGTGGCCGTTCGCGTGGCTGCCGTTCGTGCTGGTCGCGGGGGTGGACGCCGCGCCGGTCTTCCCGGAGCCGCATCCGTCGTGGCCGTCGATGCTGGCGGCGCTAGCGACGGTGGAGGTGTTGGCTCGCCACCTGACAAGCGGTCGGCGGCGCTGGGTGGTGCTGGCCGGGGTACTGGCGGGAGTGTCGTTCGCGTTCAAGCAGAATGTGGGGGCATTCGCGGTGCTGAGCATCGGGGCGTACCTGCTGCTGCGCGGGAACACACCGGCTGGCTGGCTGGTGCGCGTGACCCAGGTGCTGTACGCCGTGGGGCTGTCTGCGGCGGTGACGCTGCTGCTCTGGCCGGGGCTGACGCCACCGCTGGTGGTGGCCGTCTGGCTGCCGTTGGTGCTGACATTCGGACTGCTGGCGGTGGGGGCATGGCGACAGGCGACGCCCTCTACCTCAATGGCGGCTGAGACTGGCACCGGTTCTGGGGCGATGCGTAGCACCGGACGGAACATGCCCGGCTGGCTGATCGGGCTGCCGGCGCTGTTGCTGGACGCGGTGGCGGCGGGCGTGCCGTTCCTGCTGGTGACGGTGTCATGGCTGGTGCCGCTGACGTTGGCGCTCGGGGTCCAGGGCGTGCCGTGGGGGCTGTTCGTCGGGCAGGTGAACCAGGGCGCGCTGATCCTGCCGCTTGATCCGCCGCCGCTGGCGACGCGCCCGCTGCTGCTGGTGGCGATCTGGCTGCCGATCGTCATGGCGCTCCTGGGCGGGTGGCGCGGTCCGCGCCTGCCCTGGGTGCTGGCGGGGGCGCTGCTGGCGTCTGTGCTGCTTCCCGTCGTGCCGGTGGGGTACATGCCTGACGAGGGGCTGGTGGAAGACCCCGGCCGGTTCCCCTGGCTCAACTACCTAAACGACCAGTTGGGCGCATTGTTCATCTACCTGCCATCGCTCGGGGCGTGGGCTGGCGTGGGCATGCTGGCGGCATCGGTGCTGCGGCAGCGGCCGTCGCCGTTGCTGGGCTGGTACCTGGCGGCGGGGATGCTGCTGCTGCTGGCGCTCTACCCGCGCATCGACACCATCCACGCGATGTTTGCGGGTGCGGGCCTTTTCGTGGTGGGCACGTGGGCAGTGGCGGTAGCGTACGGGGCGCTGGCCCGGCGGGTGCAGCCGCTGTTCCGTGGCCTGATCTTCATGTGCCTGCTGCTGGTGCCGCTGGCGTCGATCGTGCCGCACGTCTACTGGCGCTACGTGACCATCACGCATGCGGACCCGCGTTCCCCGACGCCGCCAGCCTACGTCGAGTTGGGGCTGCCACGGGCGCAGGTGCGGCTGCCGGAGCATATCGCGACGAGCGTCCGGGGGGCGGTCGAGTTCGTGCAGGCGGGGACACCGCCGGGCGCGCCGTTCTTCGTCTACCCGGTGGTCCCCTTGTTCAACTTCCTGGCGGATCGGCCTAACCCGACGCGCTTTAACCATTTTATTGCGGGGGCGTTGACACCAGAAGACTTGCAGGCGGTGATAGCCGATCTGGAACGAGCGAAGCCGCGCTACATCCTCTGGGACCACGGCGGCGCGACTTACTTCAAGGCGGACCTGACGAACCGCGTCCTCAGCGACTACATCTGGGGCTGCTACGAGCAGGTCGGCAACTTCACGCCGTACCTGATCCTGGAACGGCGCTGCCCGTAGCCGAGAGTCGATGCGGCTGGCGCGAGTTGGCCCGGAAACGGGCTGTTGCGGTCGGCTTTACCGGGCGGGTCCATCTCTGATAGAATAGGCTGGCTACGGGCCTGTGGCGCAGCGGGAGCGCGCTTCCTTGGCATGGAAGAGGTCAGGGGTTCGATTCCCCTCAGGTCCACCAAACGGTCGGTTTGAGGATCCTTCGGGGTCCTTTTTCTTCGAGTGGTGTCCTGAAGAGTTGCGCTGAGTAGTCGCGTTCGTTCGTAAATCATGGATGCGTCATGATCCCGTGCACGCTTCCATGGATCCGTTGTCGTAGTGAATTTCGCCCTGGGGTTGCCTGGCGGGCAATATCCAGCGAAGGGCGGACCTGCGAGGATGAAAGGATCACGACGACGGACTTGGGCCGACATGAATCACGACGATGCGCTTCTCCGGGAGCAGATTGTCCGCTTGTCGCGCGTTGACGAGCGAGGCGGCGCCTGGAAGCGGCCGATATTCGCACTGTGGACTGCATGGTGGATGTCGGTATCGGGCACCGTACTCGCAATTGTCGCCTTTCATCGAGGCAACCGAACCATTCCATACGTCCCGGCGATCGCCCCCGGTGCAGCTGTTGCCATAGCCGCATCATGGAGAGGCGACGGCCAAGAAATCTGCCGCGTGGGATCGGGGGCGTCGCCCCAAACCGTCCCGGCTCGCGTCGAACCCGGCGCTGCTTGCCGATGTGCGGGGCCGACTGGAGGAGGACTGGTCTCCCGAGCAGATCGCCGCGTGGCTTCGCCGAGAACATCCCACCGATCCCACGCGCTGGGTGTCGCACGAGACGATCTACCGAACCATCGATCTCGCCGGCCGACGAGAGCTGGGCGCAAGGGCGGCTCGGCACCTTCGCTCTGGCCGCTCGGTGAGGCACCCGCGCTGGGTGCGGGACTCGCACGGTCGTGGCCGGTTGCGGAACATGGTCTCGATCCGGGATCGTCCTGCCGTCGTGACTGAGCGGTCCGAGGTCGGGCATTGGGAAGGCGACCTGGTGATGGGTAAGCGCCCCTCCGCGGTCGCCACGCCCGCCCGAGCAGCATCGCCGTGCTCTCGTGCTGCTCGCGACCCTTGAGCTGGTAGGCCTCCTCGACGAACTCGATTTCCTTGAACGTGGGGCAGACCGGGGCAGAGCGGACGCGGAGTGGGGTGGGACGCCAGCGGCGCTAGGCACCTCCGGCGCGACGTGGCACGATCTCGCAGCAGACCCGCCGCGGCGCCGAGGTCAGTTTCGAGGTCGGCTGCTCGTCGCTGGGCTCCTTCAGCAGTGGCTTCAGCGACCTGGTCGGTGTGCCGCCCAGCACCTACCGGCGCCGCGCGGCGCGCGCGACGGCGGGGA
>JBBQBU010000208.1:0-9454 GCA_038318015.1 Chloroflexota bacterium
ACGACGCATTTCAGCAGCGGTTACAGCTTGCCCAGTTGCGCTACGTGGTCAACTCGAAGGCGGCGGCCACGTCCCTGGCGGAGAACTACGTCGGCCTGGAAGCCGTCTGACGTTTTCGATCAAGGACGCTTCCTTGCACAACGGATCGAAGGCCGCGAGCGTGCCCGCAGCCGATAGGCAGCGGCGGCCGGCGCTGATGGGCAGGACGGAGCCTCATCATGCGTGAGGATGCGGCCCCGACCAACTGGCTCAGGATACCTGACTGCCCTACCGCCGGGTGCTGGGATCGACTGGCCCCGCCGACTCGTCCCGCCGGCGGGTCAGTCGCCCGGCGTCGTCCGCGTGACCGTCCTCCCGATGTAGATCCAGCACGCCAATCCCGCCGGCAGGCCATCCACGGTGGCCCAGCAGACATCGCGGGCGTAGAACCTCGGCGCATCCTCGTAGCGGTCCAGCCGGACCAGTTCGTCGTCCGTCAGCGGCCCCAGGATGTACCCATCCATTGTCCCGGCGGGGTCGGGCACCGCGTGGGCCAGCGGGCTGGCCTCGCGGCGGAAGCGGCTCACGCGAGCACTGACGTGCTGCCCGTCGGCAACCTCTGGGAAGGTCGCCTGACACGCTCGCCCGATGATGGACTCGGCGCGCAACGGGTCCGCAAGCGAGCCGTAGGCGAAAATGTAGTGTCGGCGCGCGGCACCGGCGGCGTTGCCTGCGGCGGCAGGTGTCTGCGCGGTCGTTCGTGTGTCTGTCACGGCGGCTCACTCCCAGCAACCTACCCCCGGCCACGGGCACCACTGGCTCTTTCCGATGGGGGCAGCGGGTCGCGCACGGTGCCGTTGCTGGCATCGTACCGGCGCGGCGGCCCCGGCAGATGGGTCGAATGTCACGAAGTAGGCGTGACAGGCCGGCCGCCGCACGGCAGGCTGCTCCAGTGCTACGGTGTGTCGGCCTGCACAGGGGCCTGTGGAGTGACGTCCACGTCTACGATGTCTACGATCCGAGGTCGCGCTGCGACCACGGCCGGCGTTCCAGACACGCGCTCCGCTCCGGCGCGTGCACTTCTCCGGCATGTGTCACGGCCATACTCGGCGTCGCAGCGTAACGCCGCGACTGGGGGCAGGGGAGCCTAGGTCATGGACCGACCGGACACGCGCGAATGGCTGACGACGAACGGCCTGGGGGGCTACGCTAGCGGAACGGCGTGCGGCGCACAGACGCGCCGCTACCACGGCCTGCTCGTGGCGGCGCTGGACCCGCCGGCGCAGCGCACCATGTTGCTGTCGCGCATTGACGAGGTGGCCGTCGTCGGCAGCGACGTGTACGACCTGGGGGCCAACTTCTGGCGTTCTGGAGCCCTGGCACCTGAAGGGTTCCGCCACCTGACGGCGTTCCGCCCTGACCCGGTGCCGACCTGGGAGTATCAGGTGGGCGCTGGGCGGCTGGTCAAGCGCGTTGCCTGCCTACCGGGCCAGAACGCCGTCGCCATCAGCTACCGGCTGGAGGGCGGGCCGCCAGTACGCCTCGAGCTGAAGGTGCTCGCCAACTCGCGCGACTTCCACGGCGACACGCACGGCCACCCGGATTGGCACTTTCGCCAGGATCGCGTGGCACCGAACAGCCTCCGAGTAGCTGCCTGGGATGGTGCCCCGGCCTGGTCCTTGACCTGGGCCAGCGACGCGGACGCCGAGTACCAGTCGGTCGGCCACTGGTACTGGGGTTACGCCTACCCTGAAGAGGCGGCGCGCGGGCTTGCGTCGTTGGAGGACAACTACTGCGTCGGGCTGCTTCGTGTGCGGCTGGCGGCCGGCACGCGCGTCGACCTGTGGGCCAGCGCCGAGGAGCCGGCTGGCGCGCCGGTGCAGCCTGGGTGGCCGACAGCCGACGACCTGGCCGATGCGGACCAGCGTCGGCGTCAGGCGCTGGTGGCGCAGGCCGGGCTGCCAGCTACGCACGAGGCCGCGTTGCTGGTCGCCGCCGCAGACCAGTTCCTGGTGCGGCGGGCCTCCACGGACGGCCCGACGGTCATCGCCGGGTACCGCTGGTTTGCCGACTGGGGCCGTGACACCATGATTGCCCTGCCGGGCCTGACCCTGACGACGCGTCGCTTCGCGGAGGCGCGTGGCATCCTGCGGACAGTTGCGCGGTTCCTCGACCGGGGGATGCTGCCGAACCAGTTTCCGGATCAGGGCCGGCAGCCGGAGTACAACACGGTTGACGCAACACTCTGGTGGTTCCACGCGCTTGATCAGTACCACCGGGCCACTGGCGACGACGACCTGTTGCGCGAGCAGTTTCCGCTGCTGGCCGATGTGGTCGATTGGCACGTCAGGGGGACGCGCCACGGCATCCAGGTTGACCCTGACGACGGCCTGTTGCTGGCTGGAGCGCCAGGCCAGCAACTGACCTGGATGGACGCACGCATCGGTGACTGGGTGGTGACGCCGCGCGACGGCAAGCCGGTCGAGGTCAACGCGCTGTGGCTGCACGCCCTGACCGTGATGACATCGTTTGCGGACCGGTTGGGGCTGCCACAGGCCGCCAGCCGGTACCGCCAGTTGGCCGGGCAAGCGCGGGCCGGTATGCAGCGCTTCTGGAGCGCCGAACACGGCTACCTGTTCGACGTGATTGGGCCAGCTTGCCCCGACAGAGGAGGGGGCGTGGGCGACCCGTCGTTGCGCCCGAACCAGCTGTTCGCATTCGGCCTGCCGACCTGCGCGTTCACGCGGGAGCAAGGCGAGGCGGTGCTTCGCGTGGTGCAGGCGCGGCTGCTGACGCCGTACGGGCTGCGGTCGCTAGCACCAGACAGCCCCGGCGGCAACATCTACGCCGGTCGCTACGCGGGCGACGCCTTCCACCGCGATAGCGTCTACCACCAGGGAACGGTCTGGCCGTGGCTGCTCGGCGCGTACGCCGATGCGCTCGTCAACATCCGTGGCTGGACGCCCGCCACCGTGGCCGACCTGCGCCAGCGCATCGGACCGCTGCTGCGCCACCTGACGCACGACGCCTGCCTCGGCAGCGTCTCCGAGATCTTCGACGGCGACCCGCCGCACGCACCGCAGGGAGCCGTCGCGCAGGCGTGGTCTGTGGCCGAACTGCTCCGCATCTACGCGCTGATCGCGCAGGTTGAGGGTGCCGGCGGGCCGCCGCCGGCCGGCTAGATCGGTCACGCCCCCGGGTGCGGCTGGCGCGGAGCGCTGATGCGGCCCCCCGCGCCGACCGTCTCAGCCGGGCGCGCCGCCGATCTGCGGCGGCGGCCCCATGCGGGCAACCACCGCTTCGGCAACCTCCGAGTCGTGCGCGGCGTACGCTCGCAGCAGGCCGAAGCAGCCTGCCAGCATCATGTCGCCGTGCGGGACGGCCAGGTACGGCCGGAGCCGCGAGCCTTTGAGCAGGCCTCGGCGCGGGCCGGTGATCGCCAGGAACGGATCGGCAAGCGGCTCGGGCGGCTGGAACATCAACGCGCCGTGGCCCATGTCGTCGAACACCTCCTGGTTGGAGATGGTGCCCGCAATCAGCTTGTCCAGGAACGCTTCAAGCTCGTCCTGGGACAGTTCGCCGGTGTGGTGCTCGAACAGGCCGGCGATGCGCCCGTCTTCGAGCCGGAACGCCAGGCAGTGAAAGTTGCCGACGTTCGCGACGATGGCGGCGCGGCGCGCGGAGACGGCCGGGTCTTCCAGCGCCCCGAGGATGGCGGCCGGTGCGGTGTCCATCACCAGCAGCGGATAGGCGCTGTCGATGCTGGACGTGACGGCCTGCAAGCGGGTCAGGCCGGCCGGGATGGCATCCCGCAGGAACGAGAAGACCGTCAAGTCGGACGACTGCCGCACCCGCTCGGCCAGGTACTCGAAGCGGAACGTGCGGTCGCTGTATCCGGGCGGCGCCGCGCCGTGATCGAAGACGGCTGCCGCCACCCGGTCGATGCGGTCGTCGGCCCCGAACGCCTGCAATGAGGTCTGCACGGCATCAAACCAGAGGTCGCGGAGGGTGACGCGCTCGACGCCGCGCAGGCCCACCGCCTCGTCATCCGAAACCACGATGATGCCCATGCGACGAACGCCGTCAAGGTCGTCGTCAAAGGTGCGTGCGGCGTCCGGGGTGGCGTAGACGGCGTGTCCGGCCAGGGCATGGTCCCGCGCGGCCCAGTGGCTCGGGCCACCGCCCATGGTCACGCCATCCAGCAACAGCGGCGCACCTAGTTCCGTGAGCGCCCGGATGCGCCGCGCCACCACCGCCGTGGGCGACGGCATCACCAACTTGACGCAGTTCTCTAGCTCCTGCTCCGAATCGTAGAGCAGGATGTCCTGGGTGCCCGTGCCGACGTCGATGGCGAGGATGCGCATACTTCATCTACCGTACCGCCGACACGACGGTGCCGGCCAGTAATGCGGCTGACGGGCGAGCCTGCCAGGAAACGCAACGAGGCAGCCCCCGGGCTTCGTGCCCCGGGCTTCGTGCACAGGTACGGTCGCCGTCTCGCGGACCGGGCAGGGCGTCTGCCAGCGTTGCTGGTGCCACTCTCACAGGTGCCAGGCGTCCTTCAACGCCTGCTCCGTCCTCGGTCGCTCGGATGCTTGCTGCCGTGACATGTCGGACCTCCTCTGCGTGGTGGGAAGCTCTTCACGTGGCGTGCCGTCAGCGCGGCGGCGGCTCGGAGCGGCGCATAGATTGCCGAAGGTGTGCAGTAATGGGTCGGTTTACCCGGGGTCGCCGAAAGCTGATAAATCCGCATACCACTCCGAGTGCATGCGATCCTTGTCAGTGCGTGACGACAGCGGCCGACGTTGGCGTGGGGAACGGCTCACGCGAGGAGCGAGCGATGGCACGGATCGGGCGACGGCGGCTGCTACGTCTCGGCGTGGCGGGCATGGCCGCAGGGTGTGGCATTGGCAGCCTGACGGGGGTGGGGATGGCACGCGAGCGACGCCAGACACATGGCGATACGGAGCAGGAGCGCGGGCGACTGACGGCCCGGCCTGGGCCGCCGACCGACCGGGGGCCGCTCGGTCTGCAGCCGCTCGGCTTCGGTGATCCGCGCGATGGCCTGCGCTACGTGCCCGATAATTACCGTGAGGACCGGCCGTCCCCGCTGGTAGTGACGCTGCACGGTGCCGGCGGCAGCGCGCGTGGCGGCCTCGACCCGCTGCTCGGGCTGGCCGACGAGCACGGCCTGATGCTGCTGGCCGTGGACTCGCGCGGCAAGAGTTGGGACGTCATCGTCGGCGGGTTCGGCCCGGACGTGGCGTTTCTCGACCGTGCGCTGGCCGACACGTTTGGGCGCTACGCGGTGGATGCGTCGCGCGTGGCCGTTGAGGGCTTCTCGGACGGCGCATCGTACGCCCTGTCGCTGGGGATCACCAACGGCGACCTGTTCAGCCATGTGATGGCCTTCTCGCCGGGATTCATTGCCTCGGGCGCACAGGAAGGCCTGCCACGTCTCTACCTCTCCCACGGGACGCAGGACAAGGTGCTGTCTATTGACCGATGCAGCCGTCGGATCGTGCCGCTGATGCAGCGGGCCGGCTACGACGTGCGCTACCACGAGTTCGACGGCCCCCACACCATCCCGGCCGAGATCGCGCAGGAGGCTGTGGCCTGGTTCACCGAAGCGTAGGTCGGGTCATATTGGGTGCCAGTCCCGGGCCGCCCGGGCACGTGGCGTTGGCGGCGGGCTATTCCAGATGTTGCCCGACGACCCAGCCGCTCTTGGTCAGCGATCCGGTCGGCTCGATCCGGTACCAGGCGAAGCCGCCGGCGGAGGTCGGCCCTTCAGCGATGGTGACAGCCGTGCCGTCTGGCAGGCAGCCGAGCTTGTCCGCGCTGGCACTCGGAGCCTCGCGGACGTTGAGGCAGCCGCTGGTGCCGATGACGACGGCTTGGGAGCGTTTCAAGTAGCTGCTGGAGACCCAGCCCTGGTCCGTCTGTCGCCACGCCGGATCGGCACCGCTCGCCAGCGGCCTGAGTGCGACCTCGGCCCCCTCCTTCAAGCACCCGACGACGGGAGCGTCCGTGGACGGCTGCTTGCGCACCTTCAGGCAGGACTCCGTCCCGTTCACAACCGCCTTTCGGGTTGCCGTCGTGACGGCTGATCCCGCTCCGGCCGGTTGGATGCTGCGCGCTGCCGAAGGGACGCTCGCGGCGGCGACTTGTGCCGATTCGGTGCGTGCTGACATGGGTTCGGGGCGCTCGTCGTGCTGGGCCGTGGTTGGGGCCGCGCCGCTACCACGCCCGTTCGTCGAGACGATGGGTTCACGCTTGCTGATGACGGCGGTCGTGCTGGCAGGGGGCAGCGACACGCCTTCGAGGAGCAGCCCGTCCGGCTCGGAGAATGGCACGGGACTGCTGGCGCGACCACCGCTGTGCAGCTCCATGTGGATGTGTGCCACTCCATTGTTCCCGACGGTGCCGGCGGCACCCACAATGCCGAGCGTCTGCCCCCGCGAGACGGTCTCGCCGGGGGTGTAGGCGCGGCCAAGCGCGACGTGGCAGAGCATGACGCTGAACGTGCCGTCCTTGAGCGCGACGGCGATGCAGCCGTTACCGCCACGTTGGGCGAAGGTCACGGTGCCGTCGATGGGTGAGACGACCTCGGCACCCGCGGTGCTGCCATCGGCGAGCACGAGGTCGAGGCCGTACTGGCTGCGTCCCTGGTGGGTGCCGCCGTTGTAGCCCTGGATGATTCGGACGACCTTGCCGCCGGCGAACGGCATCGCCACACTGCCGGCAGCGTGCGTCGTCCGAGCGGTGGCGGAGGGCAGGAGGGCGACCAGCAGCGCGAGCGCCAGGAACCAGGGCGTGGCTCGGACCGGGAGGACGACACGAAGACGGGAGCGAAGATCGGGCGCTGGCTGCGACACCGGGACGTTCAATGGTGTGCTCGACGGGTGCGCGACCGTCCCGCCCTTGCAGGAGTCGTCGACGTTATGCCATCGACGTCGCGACACTTGATGACTGAAAATGATGAACCTCGCAGAGCGTGCTATGCACAATCCGGGGCGCTGTGAGAAGCCGAAAAACCAGGAAGTGTCACCGAGGGTACACATCTGGTGTCAGGGATGTCAAACGCGCCATGGTCGCCAGTGGGGATGGCCCAAAGGGTCGGGACCTTCAGCCCCCGACCCTTTGGGCCATCCTCATCGGCGTGCAAAAATCTGACGGGCACCCCCGTGCCGCCCTTGCGGATGACGGGCGGCACTCCTGGCGGCGTGACAGCCTCACCGGTGACCCTTTTCGAATGGGCACACCAGGCCCGTGGACTCACGAGGCGCGCCCGCTCATCGTGCGCTGCCAGGATCAGGCGCGACGGGGCGGCGATTCCAGACCGAACAGGCCGAACAACTCACGTTCGTCGAGCGCCGCCGTGAGGTCCAGGCTCACGCCATCGACGATTTCATCGAATAGCCGCTGCTTGTTTCGCAGCACTGCGTCGATCCGTTCCTCAATCGTACGCTCGCAGATGTAGGTGTAGACGTGGACCGGACGTGTCTGGCCGAGGCGGTGGCTGCGGCCCTCAGCCTGACGCTCGCGCGCTGGGTTCCACCAGCGGTCGAAGTGGAACACGTACGAGGCCATCTGGAGGTTGAGACCCTCGGCACCAGTCTGCAACGAGAGGATCAGCGCGGCATGTTCGGGGTGCTCGCGGAAACGCTGCACGACAGCCTCGCGCTCGGCCGGGCTGAGGTCGCCCGTGTAGAGGAGCGGTCGCCGAGCCTGGAGGCGACGAGCAATCGCCCCGGCACCGTGGCGCTCGTCCACGAACTGTGTAAAGATCAGCGTCTGGTGCCCCTCAGCCTGGAGCGTGTCGAGGCGCTCGGCAAGGTCGTCGAGCTTCGCAGAGCGCCCGCTGACCGGATCGACGTTGCAGATCTGCTTGAGCCGGATGACCAGTTCGAGGACGTTTTCGACGCGGACGGCGTCGCCACGCTCCCGCAAGCCGACAATGCCCTCGCGCTCGGCGCGGTCGTAGCTCTCGCGCTGGCGGCCGGTGAGGGTGAGCGGGACGCGGGTGACGGTCTTCGGCGGCAGATCCGGGAGGACATCGGCACGCCGGCGACGAAGTTGGACATCGCGCTGACGGGCGCGCAAGGCCGGGCCGCTCAACAGGCCAGTCGGGGTCGGGTCATCGGGGCCGCCGCGCACGAGCGATAGGACGGCCGCCAACTCCTCGATGCTGTTCTCAAGCGGCGTCCCCGTCAGCGCCCAGGTGCGGCGGCGCGGGAGACGCTTGCAGGCGCGGTGGGTGTCAGAGTCGGGGTTCTTGGCGCGCTGAGCCTCGTCCAGAATCACGACATCCCAAGTCTGGCGGCGAGGGGGCGAGGAAGGGTTTGCGGTCGTGTCGGAGCGCAGGGTGTCGTAGCTGACGAGGTAGACGTGGGCGGGGGTGCGCCACTGCCAGACACGTTCGACAGCCGGTCCGCGCACCGTCGAGACGCGTAGCTCCGGTGCCCAGTGGGCCAAGGCATCCCGCCACTGGGCCAGCAGCCCGGCCGGCGCGACGACCAGCGCGCGCTCGGCCCGGTGCTGGAGTACCAGAATACGTAGCGCCGCCAACGCCTGAATCGTCTTGCCAAGCCCCATGTCGTCGGCAAGCAACAGTGCCTCGCGCTGGAGCAGCGCCCGCACACCATCGACCTGATACGGAAAGAGCGGCTCCGGCCACTCAATCGGGCCACTCTGGTCGAGGAGTAGGTATGTGGGCAGTTGCAGCGCGATGGCGAGGCGTCGCCAGAGCGGGATCTCCCGCTCGTGGAACGTGTGGCCTTCTGGCGAGGCGTCGCCTTCGCCGTGCGGCGGGCCGTCCCACCAGTCGGCGGCTGGCTGGTCGTCCAGGCGGATGCCGGCGAGATCGACGCGGCCACATGGCGCGTTGCGGGGCACTCGGAGGGCTGCATCAACGCGGCTGGCCGCAGCGACCGTTCCGGGGGCCACACGCTGGCGGCTGGGTAGCGGCAACTCGGCATCGTCGATGGGCAGGCGTTTGGCCAAGCTCGTAGTCGGGTGCTCGCTCTCCCGGCGTTCAGGCTGGCTGATCGTGAGCCTGACCGGGCGCGGGATCAGGCCGAGCCAGCGGGCGCGGTCGTCCTGGGCACCGGCATCCCGCCACCACGAGGAGTCTTGCACGCTCACGCTCCGGCCTTGCTCAGGTCGTGACATCAGGGTATGCAGCGAGAATAGAAGTCCTGGTCAGCACCTCTCGGATCATCCCACAGCACGGGCACCGCATCTTGGTCATGTCCAGTGTTCCCTCTGACATCGCGATGACGACGCTGCTCAGTGCTCCAGGAGGCTCACAGGCTACTCGGGAGGGCGGGCACCGTAGACCTCGCGCAGTGCGTCGGCGGCCCGGTCGAACGGCTCCAGCAGCAGGCCGCGCGCACTGAGCTTCTCAAAGAGGGCGCGTGCGGGGGAGCCTTCGAGTGGTGGGGCCGTCTGCCAGATCACATGGGCTGCGTAT
>JBBQBU010000209.1:0-9437 GCA_038318015.1 Chloroflexota bacterium
GAGTGCAGAAAACTGACGCGCACCCGCCCCGGTCGGCCTACGTGTGCAGTTACGATGGAGCCACCCCGTCCCAGGCCGTGCGTCCCCGTCCTACTCTGGCGTGCTGGTCTCCCCGTCATCCCGTCGATGCTGGTTCAGGAGTCCGTCAAGCGCAGCAGCGGTAGAGGCGTCGTCCCGCAGAAGGTAGGCGTAAATCTTCATCGTCGTGGCGACGCTGCTATGTCCTAGTCGTCGTTGCGTGACAAAGGCGTCGCCCGTGGCCTTGTAGGCGAGTGCCGCCGCGACATGCCTCAGTCCGTGGACATGCAGCCGTGGCACGCCAGCCGCCGCACAGAGCCGCGTCAATGGTTGGTGCAACTGGTCATGGCGCGGAGGGTTGCCATGGATGCTGCGAAACACAGGTGCCCCTGGATCGTTCACAGCGGGCCGTACAGCGACCAATGCCCGCAAGGCGGCGTCTGGGAGGCTCACGACTCGTTGCGCCGCCCTGGTCTTCAGCGGGCCGATTGACCACTCCGCGCCGACCCACACGAGAGACCGCCGAACTGCAATGGTGCGGCCATCTAGATTGACATCGCCCCACGTCAGCCCGAGAGCTTCACTAATGCGGAGTCCGCACGTCGCCAGCACGATGTACAGCGGAGCCCACTGGGCGCGCACAGTCTCACAGTGCCGAAGGAATGTTGTCGTCTCGTCTAGGCTCCAGTAGTGGCGTTCTCGCGGCTCCCACTTTGGTCGCTGCACCTTGAGGAGCGGATTCACCGCAACGAGATTCATGTCTACGGCGCGATCTAGGCACGTTCGCAGTGCGCCGTAGCCTAGGCTCATCTGCCGCGCACCCATGCCGTTCTGCGCCAGCTTGGCAAAGGTCAGTGACAGAAGCAGGGGAGACAACTTGTGGAGCTTGACCGCCGCAAGGTCTCGCACCACAGGCGTGACCGTGTTGGTGTAGATGCGGCGCGTTGATGGGCGCACGTCAAGTGTGGACATCCAGGTATCGAACCACTCGCACAACGTGACCTTCGTGGCCGCTGCAAGGTTGCCCCGAACATCCTGCTTGCGAAGCTCCTGCAAGATGCGGTCAGCGTCGGCCTTGCTCTTGCTGGAGCGCGTGACCCGCTTCCCACTCGCGAGGCGCATGGAGGCAATCCAATAGCCGTCCGCACGCTGGTACACGGAGCCATCATGGTTGGCCCGCTTCGGCATGGTCGTAACCTCTGACGGAACGACCACTGGCTCAAAAGTGGCTACAGACACCACGTCCACTCGGAGGGATTCTTGCGCACAGGCGTTTTCAAGACGCCCACATTAAACCGCTCTGACACCCCTCCAAGGGCAGCCACGTCGGATTCTACCGACGGCCACACGCGGGAAACAACCTCGTTTCGCTGACCGCAGCCCTGAACATCACCGCGCAGATACACGAACGGTGCGCCTCGCCATGAACTGTGCCCGGAAACGGGAGGCACACACAGCGGGCCTGGCTGTCCCATGTTCAGGACCGACCAGACCCGCTCGTCATGGCTACCAATCGTTCAGCAGTTTCCGCAGGCGTGCTTCAACATCGCCGTCAATTGGCGCAGAACGCAGATCGTCGCCGTAAAAAGTTCTGTCGTGTGACCCCTTGTTCAGTTCATCCAGACAATCAGCGCAGATCACGTAGGTATCGACACCCACGGTCGGTACATGGCACCAGCGACACGGAAAGCGCTGCACGTTCATAGGTTCTACCTGACCACAACTGATGATAGCCGGTGATCAGGAAACGTGCAGGGGATCGAAGTCGGGCCTTGTTTAGGACAGAAGCCGGATGTTTACCGCCCGCTCACCTCGCCCACGCGCGTCATTCTCGATCTCGAACTCGAGTTCCTGTCCTTCGCGTAGGGTGTCGAAAACCCCAGGCGGTAGCGCTGAGTGATGCATAAAGACCTCTTTGCCACCCTGCGTGTTGACGAACCCAAATCCACGATCACGAATGAGTCGAACGACTGATCCTTGCTCCATGAGCACACCTCTTGCCGAACACGGCCGAGCATTACTGAACCTTCTTCGCTGACCCTCGCACGTTGCATGCCACGAGGACCAATTGCTGCCCATTCACTGGTCCGTGTGCCCGAAGGCGTGCCGACGGCGACAAACAACGAAGCCTACGGTATGGCGCGGACCGGAAGTTGCGTTAGCCATGACTGAGATATGCCTATGGGGGCAGATCACGGTGGGCTACACAACGGGCGACACGTTGTCGATCCTGGTCGTTGAGGACGACCAGGCGGTGGCGGATCTCATCAAGACCATCCTGAACGATGTGCAGGGCTGGGGTGCGACGGTCGTACGCGATGCCGCCGCCGCACGCGCCGTCTTTCAACACGTTTCCATCGAAGTGCTGGTGCTGGATGTCAACTTGCCGGGCATCTCGGGCCTGGAACTGCTTGACCTGCTCCGCAAGGACCAGCACTGGAACGAACCGCCCATCATCCTCATGTCGGCGAATCCTGGTCAGCCCGCCATCGCCAGCGCGCTCCGCACAGCGTCGGTGACGACGTTCTTGCAGAAGCCGTTTGACGTGGACGCGCTGGTTCGGGAGATCCAGCGGGCGGTGAGCGGCGTGCGGAGCGACCGGCCACAGTGAGCGCACAGCAGATTGGCACCGAATCCCGGAAACGGCCGATGCGAGCGCAACCGGCCGGCGGCAGCAGGCGAGCAGGTGTTGTTGTCGCTGGCTGCTACGCGCGAAGCCAATCGTCCAGTCGGTCACGTAGGACGTAGGACATGGCGCAGAGGAGTCCCCACGCCACAATGATGGCGGGCCACTCGGCAGCTTCCGGACTGAGCGCGCCGGTGCCAGCCACCAACGAGGTCAGCCCGCCCTGAAGCAGTCGCCCCACGACCCAGAGGCCGACCACTAAGATGACCACCTTGATCGGGCGTCGATCACGCGATCCGCTGCTCATATCGTTGCTCCCTCTGCGCTCTCGGCGCCGGCGGCGCTCGGTTCGCGTGGCGGCGCTGCGGTGACGGCTGCGGCTAGCGGCGCTTCGCTGGTGACGGCCGGCGCTGGCAGCGTTGCGGTGCCGGCCATGTCGCCGGGTGCCGGCGGAACGTCCGGTCGGCGGTGCCTCGCCCGCTTCTTCGTGCCATCATCGGCCAGTTCCGCAAGCAACTCTGGCGTCATCAGGTCCGGCCGGCGGGCCGCCGTCGTTTCCAGCGCCTGCCGCCGTCGCCACTTCGCGATTTCCGCATGGTGCCCTGACAGCAACCGCTCGGGGACGGGCCAGCCGCGAAACTCCGGCGGGCGGGTGTACTGCGGGTACTCCAGCACGCCCACGCTGTGCGACTCGTCGCCGGCCGACTCGGCGTGGCCCAGCACGCCCGGCAGCAGCCGCGCCACCGCATCAATGACGACCATCGCCGCTAGTTCGCCGCCGGTTAGCACGTAGTCGCCAATCGAAATCTCGTCCGTCACCAGCTGCTCGCGAACCCGTTCGTCAACACCCTCATAGTGCCCGCAGATCAGCACCAGGTGGGTGCGCTCGGCTAGCTCGGCGGCGATGCGCTGCGAGAATACCCGGCCGGCAGGACTCATCAGGATGATGGCGCTGTCAGGTCGGGCCACTGACTCGGCTGCCAGGAAGATCGGTTCAGGCTTCATCACCATGCCCGGACCGCCGCCGTACGGATAGTCGTCCACCGTGCGGTGCCGGTCGGTCGTGAAATCGCGAGGATTCACGTAGCCCACGGCAAGCCGCTTCTGCTCGATGGCCCGCCCGATGATGCTGTGATCCAGCGGCGCGAACATCTCCGGGAACAGGGTCAGGACATCAATCCGCACTGGCCGCCACCGGGTATCCTCGAATCATGGCAGTTCGTCGTCGCCTAGGCCGAAGTAGTGCCCGACTTCGTGGATCACCGTCAGCCTGATCTCTTCCCGCGCTTCAGCTTCAGACCGGCAGATCGAGAGAACCGGCTGCCGGAAAATGGTGATCCGGTCCGGCAACACCATCGAGTAGTCGGACGTGCGCTCGGTGTAGGCGATCCCCTGGTACAGACCCAGGATGTCGGCGTCCTCGTCGCCGTCATCTGCGGTGTCATCATCGTCCGGCCACTCGGCCACGACCACCGCCAGATTGCTGATCCGATCTTGGAACTCGCGAGGCAGCCGCGCCAGTTCCTCGGTCACGATGCGCTCGAATATGCGCCGGTCCGTGCGCCAGCGGTGCGCGACGCCGCGTAGCGCCCGGAGTCGGTCGGCAGCAGTCACGGGGTTGCCGTCATCGGGTTGCGATCACTGGGCGATTGGCAGCACCGACAGCACCATGCTGACGACCACCAGCGCGACGATGACCCAGGTGACAATTTGTAGCGCGTTCGGCCCGGACTTCTTTGGAACGCCGCGACGTGCCATGGCTGCTCACGCCTCCTCTGATTCCACTATGCGAACCTTCAGCTTCTTGATGCGCCGGCCCTGCGTGCTGAGCACGCTCACGATGCAGCCGTTGACCCGCACCTCGTCGCCCTCAGTCGGGACTTTGCCCAGCTCGTGGTAGACCAGCCCCCCAAGCGTGTCGAGTTCGTCAACATTCAGGTGCAAGTCGAGTTCCTCGTTCAGATCGCGGATCGAGACGCGCGCATCTACCACGCTTTCCAGGTCGTTGAGCCGCACGATTGGCGACTCTTCGTTCACGTCGTACTCGTCGCGAATTTCACCAACAATCTCTTCAATCAGGTCTTCAATCGAGACCAGCCCGGCCGTGCCGCCGTACTCGTCCACCACGACGGCAAGGTGAACGCGCTTCTGCTGGAGGTCTTGCAGCAATTCGTCCACCTTCTTGGTGTCGGGCACGAAGTACGCTTTGCGAGCTATCGGTTCGGCTGGATCGTCCAGGGTGCCCGCACGTAGCGCGCGCAACACGTCTTTGGCGTACACCAGGCCCACCACGTCGTCGATGCCGCCCGCCACAATCGGGATGCGCGAGTAGCCCGTCGAGACGATGCGGTCCAGCACGTCACCGAGCGAGGCCTCGCGTGGCAGCGACTCCACGTCAATGCGCGGCACCATCACCTCGCGAACCTGCCGGGCGCTCATCCCGAAGATGCCGTGGATCATCTCGCGCTCGTCTTCTTCTAGCTTGCGCGCGTCGTCCACGGTTTCCACCAGCAGGCGTAGCCCCTCGTCAGATTGCCCGGAAGCCGGATCATACGGGGCCGCGAAGGCGCGATGTATCCAGCGTTCGAGCCAGAGCAGTGGTGACAGAACGAACAGCGTCAACGCGCCGGTGGCCCAGAGCGGCCGTCCGAGTACCACTGCCGTCACCTCGGGGCGGGCGGCGGCCAGCGCTCGCACGACGACAGCCAACACCAGCACGACCGCCCCTGTCACGGCGGCGATGATGCCGGCTTCCCACGGGTAGTACTGGCCGGTCGTGGCGACCGCGACGGATAGCGTGGTAGCAGCGCCGCCAATGCCGACGAGCAGCAGGAACAACAAGAGCGTCGGCGTTGGCGAGTCGTCGTCAAGCATTGCCAGTGCGCCGGCGGCCCCCTTCACGCGACCTTCGGCCAGCATCCGCAGGCGCGGCCTACTGGCGTGTTGCAGGGCAGCCTGGGCGGAAATCGCCAGCAACGACACCAGGGTGAAGGCACCAAAAGCAGTGAGCCACCCGAGGGTGACAGGCGTAAGGTCAGGCAAATCCATCGGTGCAGTTTCTCGCTCGGTCAGCCGTCGGCCGCAGGTGACGCGGCCGGGTCGGTCAAGGCGTCGGACGACGATAGAACGGTAGCCTGGACAGCAGCCTGTGGCCCGGGCGACGGTGTTGTCGGAGGAGTGGATCTGCGGCCAGGGATCGGGCGCGCGGGGATGCCGACCACCAGTTGCCCTGCAGCCACGTTGCGTGTCACCACGGAGCCGGCCCCGGTGCGGGCACCGTCTTCCAGCGTCACCGGCGCAATCAGCAGCGTGTCACTCCCGATGAACACGCCGTCGCCAACGGTGGTGCGGTGCTTCGCCTGCCCGTCGTAGTTGCAGGTGATGGTGCCCGCGCCGACGTTTGTGTCGGCGCCGAGCGTCGCGTCGCCAATGTAGCTGAAGTGGTGGACCTTCGTGCGCGGCCCGATAGTCGCAGCCTTTACCTCGGCGTAGTTACCGAGTTCGGCTTCGTCCTCAATGCGCGCGCCTGGCCTTAGATGTGAGAACGGCCCGATGGTCACGTCATTGCCGACCCACGAGTGTTCGAGGACGGACGAGATCACGCGGCAGCGCTCGCCAATGGCCGTCGATTCAACGATGCTGTTCGGGCCGACCTCCGTGCCGGCCCCGATGACCGTGGTGCCGCGCAGGTGCGTGTTCGGGTGCAGCACCGCGTCCGGCCCGACCTGAACCGTGGAGTCGATGTAGACGGTCGTCGGGTCGAGCATCCGCACACCGGCGTCAAGCAGCCGCGTCCGAATCCTCCCGAGTGCAATCCGGTTCACGTCGGCCAGTTGCGCCTGGGTGTTCACGCCCAGGATCTCGTCGGGGTCGCCCGCCTGCACGGCGTCCACCAGCAGGCTCGCCTCGGCCGCCGGTGCCACGAGGTCGGTCAGGAAGTACTCGCCCTTCTCGCTGCGCGGTAGCCGCGCGACCTGCTCCCAGAGCCAGTCGGCACGGGCGACCATCACCCCGGCGTTGACTTCCTGGATCTCGTCGTAGCGCCGCGAGCCGGGCAGTTCGATGATGCCGACCACGCGCCCCTGGGCGTCGCGGTCGATGCGGCCATAGCTGGCGCTCACGGCGTCATGGACCGGGGACGTGCCGCGCACGAACGTCAGCAGCACCAGCGTCGCACGGGCGGCCCGCGCGATCATCTCGTGTAGCGTCTCAATGCGGAGCAGCGCCGTGTCGCCGTAGAGCACGACGACGATGTCGGCGCGGCCCTGCAACGCATCGCGGGCCCGGAGGACAGCGTGTCCGGTCCCCAGTTGCTCGCTCTGATGTACCACGGCGATGCCGTCGCCGGCGGCGGCCACCACCTGCTCGGCCTCGTGGCCGACGACGAGGGCCGTCGCTGTCGGCTTGAGCAGGCGACCCAACTCAACGACCTGTCGGACCATCGGGAGCCCGGCCACCGGATGCACGAGCTTCGACATGCGCGACTGCATCCGCGTGCCCTTTCCGGCGGCAAGGATCACCACGCCGATGCGGTCAGCAGTCGTACCTGGAGGTTCTGATGCGTCGCTTTGTTGCATAACCCATGGGTCTGGCCGGCGCGGCTCCAACGGCCGAATGCCGACGGAGCGTGTCCTCTGATGGCTGGCGAGCCAGGATTCGAACCTGGAACAGAGGATCCAAAGTCCACTGTGATACCATTTCACTACTCGCCAATCGTGGCGCGGCCTGACTATGACTGTACTGACGCCCGGCACATATCGTCAAGAACGTGCGGCCACCGAGGCGCTTCAGGTGCGCTACGACGCGAGAATCCCGTATTCCCGGTCGCTAATCTAGCTCCGGTAGCGGGACCGGCTCGCCGCGCGGCCGGCAGACGCCGCAGTGCAGGGCATCCTCAACCACCACGGCCTGCATGGTGTCGTCGGCGCGCGCACGGTACAGCCCGACGATGTACGGTCGATTCTGAACATGCTCGCGGCACGCCCCGCGCCCACAGAATCGACACGCACCGAGGGCGGCCTTCTCGCACGTCCAGCAATCCATCGGCGGGCCTCCCTTCGCCTGTGCGTCGGCGCAGCGCTTCCGCCCGCAGGGGCAGCGCACGCAGGCAAAGGGTAGCCGAACCGGTCAGACGGATGTGCCGCCATGACGAAGGGGCGGGCGAACCAGCGGATCGCCCCTACGAGGACACGCCACTGTCAAGCCCGCCACCGCCCGCGCTTGCCAGCTCGTGGGTGCGGCGGCGGGCTGTTCTGCGCAACTGCTCGGCGGCCTGTGCGCCATCCAAGAACGCCAGGAAGTCGTCGGCAGTGAGGGTGTACGCCTCGACTGGACTGAGCGCCCGCACGGTGGCCGAGCGCGGCGCTTGATGCAGCAGGGCCATCTCGCCGAAGTGGTCGCCGACACTGAGTTCAGCCACGTTCGTCTCAGTGCCGTCAGCGTCCAGGCGCAGCACCTCGACCCGCCCGTCGATAATGACGAAGAACCGGTCGCCTACGTCGCCCTGCGTGACGATGTCGTCGCCGGCTGAGTAACGAGTCACCAGCACTCGGGCCGCCAGCCGGTCAAGCTCGCCGGGGCCGAGGCCGGCGAACAGTGGCAACGCAGCCAACCGGTCGCGCTCTGCCAGCGACCGATGCACCGCGACACCCGTCTCGATGCGTGTCGCCATCCAGCGCCGAAAGTGCCCGGCGTCCAGGCTCAGCAGCCGCACCGGCGTCTCTGCGATCACCGTGGCCGTGCGCGGCACGTTCGCGACCAACGCTGCTTCGCCAAAGTAGTCGCCAGCACCGAGCGTCGCCAGCCGGTCCTCGTGCTCATCGGCGGCAATCCTGACCACCCGCACCTGGCCGTCCAGGATCACGAAGAAACGGTCGCCGTGTCCGCCCTGTCGCACGATCACCTGCCCGGTCTCGGCATCCTCGACCGTGAGGTGCAGGGCCACCCGCCTGAGGTCACTCCGCGGCACGTCGCTGAGGAACGGCAGCGACGCCAGAGCTTCCAGTTGCTCGCGCGGCACCTCGCCGCGCGCCTGCCGCCAGCGCCGATACGCCATCGTGCCAATTGCCAGGAGCATCCGCCCCAGACTGATCAGGAGGGCGAACACGGCCGGCCCGAACAGGAAGACCAGCGTGCCGGCCGCCAGGAGTTGACCGCCCGGATCAGGCCGTTGCCACAGTTCCCCGAATGAACTGGCGTAGCGCAAGTCTCGTGCTTCGAGGATTAGCAGCGGGATCAGTGCGACCAGCAGCGCGTACCCCAGCCCATACGTGGCGTAGATGCTTTCCTCGCGCGTGAACGGCACACGCGTACGCAGGCGGGCCACCAGTCCCTCACGGACGAACGCCAGGGCGTTGGCGCGCAGGGCCGGCATCTCCAGGTAGTCGGCCAGGAGGAAGTAGCCGTCGAGTTCCAGGATCGGCAGCAGGTTGAAGACGCCGTTCACCAGCCAGACAAACGACGCTTTGAACAGGAAAGCGCCCATCTCCGTGCCGTCGAGCGGGTAGGCGATGAGCGCCAGTGCCCCACCCAGCACCAGCACGGCGAACGGCCCGGACGCCGAGACGGCCATGCGCGCCCGCCGATCTGCCATCCACACGTCCGTCGTTTCGACGAAGACCATCGGCAGTAGGTAGTTCAACTGCACGCCGGCACTGAGGATGCGGATGTTGTGGTGCTTCATGCGGAGGCCCTGCGCCGTCTGGTAGAGCGCGATGCCCCCGAAGTCGAGGAAGGCCAGCGTCAGCAGCCCGAGCGTGTAGGAGCCGTTCGTCTGGAGCAGCGCGTGTTCCGC
>JBBQBU010000210.1:0-9412 GCA_038318015.1 Chloroflexota bacterium
CGGCCGCTTTGCCAATGCCCGGCGCAGCTTGCGGCCTGCCGCGCGAATCTTGTCGCGCCGCTCTTCGTGGGCCGGCTTGAAACGCTGCTTGCGGCGATACTCGCGGAGGATACCGGACGCTTCCATACCTCGCTTGAAGCGGCGGTACAACTCCTCAAACGATTCGCCCTCGCGGGCGTTCACGAACATGCAGGCTCCTTCTCCCTGGCGGCACCTTCACGAGCGGCACGACGGCCCGCCCGAGTGCTTTCGAGCGACCGATTCGCCGCCCTCGAAACTCGCCACCTCAATTGTCTTCCTTATTGTGCCTCAGATGCGCCTGTCTGTGCCTCACTGATACTCGCTAGTTCAACGCATGTGCCATGAATGATGGGATGTGCGTCACGCTTGATGCTAGACCGGGCGGCTGCGGGGGTCCAGCACGTCGCGCAGGCCGTCGCCTAGCAGGTTGAAGGCGAGCACTGCACCCATGATGGCCGCGCCAGGGAAGACGCTGATCCACGGGGCCGTGTCCAGGAAGGTGCGGCCCTCATTAATCATGGTGCCCCAACTTGGCGTCGGCGGCTGTGTTCCCAGCCCGAGGTAGCTCAGCGACGACTCGATGATGATGGCCTGCGAGATCGCCACGGTGAACTGCACGATGATCGGGGAGAGGATGTTCGGGAGGACGTGGCTCCAGACGACGCGCGCGTCTGACGCCCCAACCACCCGCGCCGCCTCGACGTAATCCTTGCTGCGCTCGCCGAGGGTCGCGCCGCGCACGACCCGCCCGAAGGCTGGCCAGTACGAGATGGCAATCGCCAGCAGCGCGTTCTGGATGCCCAGCCCGAGGGCGACCGAGATGGCGATGGCGAGGATCAGCGACGGGAACGTGAAGAACACGTCCATCACCCGGCCGAGCACGTTGTCAACCATGCCGCCGAAGTACCCGGCCGCAAGCCCGATGATGGTCCCCACCGCCGCCGCAACCGCGATGCTGCCGATGCCGACCATCAGGCTGGCGCGTGCGCCGTGGATCGCCCGGCTCAGGACATCGCGGCCGAAGCGGTCGGTGCCGAATGGGGAGCGCCAGGACGGCGGTTCCAGGGCCACGCCGGCGTTCATGGTGATGGGGTCGGCCGGCGCGACCACGTTCGCCAGCACGGCGATCACCAGGAAGAACACCACCAGCAACAGTCCGCCCAGGACAAGTGGATTCCGCACCAGCGGCCGGTACCAGCGGCGACGAGCGGTCCTGGCAGGGCCGGTCACGAGGGCAACTGGCGCGAGAGCTTGCGTGGACATCAGCGCCCTCCGCCGGACCGGCTGTACCGAATGCGCGGATCAAGGAAGCCATACAGCACGTCCACCAGCAGATTCGTCGCCATGAATAGCACGGCGGTGAAGATCACTGCGCCCTGGACGATGGGGTAGTCGCGCATGCCGATGGCGTTCAGGATCAGCATGCCGATGCCCGGCAGCCCGAACACCGACTCCACGACGACCGACCCGCCGAGCAGCGAGCCGATCTGCAATCCAAGTACGGTGACGACCGGGATCATTGCGTTCTTGACGGCGTGGCGGACCACGATAACTCGGTCCCGTAGGCCTTTCGCCTGGGCCGTGCGGATGTAGTCCTGCCGCATCACGTCAAGCAGGCACGACCGGGTCATCCGCATCACGCTGGCCGACGCGCTGGTGCCGAGCGCCAGGGCCGGCAGGATCATCAGTGAGAAGTTCTCCCACGGGCTGACCATCGGGCTGACGTAGCCGAGCGGTGCCCAGCGAACGGTCATCGACAGCACCAGAATGATCATCGTCGCCTGCCAAAAGACCGGCATCGACAGGCTGAACAGGCTGATGACTCGGATGATGTGGTCCAGGTACGTGTTCTCGTTGATGGCCGACAGGATGCCCAGCGTCATCCCCACGACCATCGAGATCACGGCGGCCATCGCAGCCAACTGCAACGTCACGGGCAGCGCGAACATAATCATGTCGAACGCCGGGAAGCGCGCTCGCCAACTGGTGCCCAGGTCGCCGGTGAGCAGGCTACCCAGGAACTTGAAGTACTGGATGTACAGTGGCTGGTCGAGGCCGAAGTAGGCGCGCAGCGACGCCTGCACTTCCTCGCTAGAGTCGCCCTGCGACAGGATCTGATCGACGATGGTGCCGGGCACCAATCGCATCACGATGAACACGAGTGTGACGACCCCCAACAGCGTGGGGATGGTCGAGAGCAGCCTTCCGGCAATGTACCGCTGCAAAGATCCCTCCGTGGATGCATCGAGGACGCAGGCACCATTCGGCGACGAACGGTGCCCGCGCCGGCCGGCTATTCGATCCAGCTCTCCTCAAGGCCGCGCAGCAGCATCGGCGGGGTCTTGGCGCGCATGTACTGGACGTTCTTCCGGGTGGCATCGTAGAAGTCCATGTGGAACATCCAGATGCCGTTGAAGCCGTCCAGCATCGACCGCTGCACCTTGTCGTAGATCTCTTTGCGCCTGGCCGGATCCCAGGTGTACCGCCCGTCGTCCAGCAGTTTGTCGATCTCGGGCGAGTTCATGAACGGGTAGTCCTGGCCCTTGCTGTTCAGGAAGCGGTGCATCGCATCCGGGTCGATGGCCGACGCGCCCCAGGTGTTCGGGTAGACTGGGGCTTCCCGCGCCAGGAACTGCTTCGTCAGGGTGCCGGCCTCCATCATCACGACTTCACAGTCGATGCCGGCTTCCTTCGCGTTTGACGACAGAATCTGCGCGGTATCGACGCGCCAGCGGGTTGTCGCGTCGGCCCAGACCTGCGTCTTGATGCCGTCCGGGTACTTGCCGCTGGCCTTCGCCTCTGCAACGGCCTTCTTGGCGGCCTCAAGGTCGCGCCTCCACCACTTCTTGACCTCGTCGTCAGGCAATGCCCACGGCGTCACGGTCGGGCTGATCGGACCCGTGGCGACGCCCAGCCCGGCCGTCGCGATCTTGACGGCTGCCTCTCGGTCGAACGACCAGTACAGCGCCTCGCGCACCTTCGGGTCGGCCAGGTGCCCGACGCGCCCGTTCACGTACATGGCGACCACGCCGTCTTGCACCCGCGGGATCTTGTGCACGGTGACGCTCGGGTCAGCTTCGAGGCCACGCACGTTGGTGAAGTCTAGGATCTGCATGTGGTGGATCGCGCCGGTGCGGAGGCCGGCCACGATGCCGGCCTCGTCTGGCACGATCTTGAAGGTGATGCCGTCAAGATATGGCAGGTCGGGCTTCCAGTAGTTGGGGTTCTTCTTCAGGACGATCTCGCTGCCCGGTGTCCACTTGTCGAACATGAACGGCCCGGTGCCCATGCCGGTCCGCGCAAGGTCGCCGTGCTGCTCGACGGCCTCCTTCGCCACGATGTCGCCGCCCTTGAACTGGCAGAGCATCCGGAAGGCACCAGGGAACGGCTTCCCGAAGTCGAACCGGACGGTGTACGGGTCCACGACCTGCACCGACTGGATGGCCGCGTAGTCGCGGGCGAACACCGACTTCTGATCTTGCAGTCGCTCCATGCTGTACTTCACATCGTCCGCCACCATCTCGCGGCCGTTGTGGAACCTGACGCCTCTCCGCAGCTTGAAGACGATGACCGCGCCGTCATTCTGAATGTCCCAGGACTCGGCGAGGTTCGGTTGAACCTTGTTGTCCTTGTCGAAGTAGACGAGGTAGTCGTACATCAGCGCGGACCAGGTGGCCGGGAAGCCGAGGTGCGGGTCGAGCGTCGGCGGCTCGGCAGTGACGGCGCTGATGAGCATGCCGCCGCGCTTTGGCTGGCCGGCGGCGGCTACTGGCTTGGCCGCTTCCTGGGCCGCCGGCTTGCCCGCGGGAGCCTGGGCGGCCGGTGCTATGGGAGCCTGGGCCGCTGCCGCAGGTGCGGGAGCCTGGGCGGCCGGTGCCGCTGCGGGAGCCTGGGTCGGGGCGGCAGCCGGCGGCGCGGCACCGCTCTGGCAGGCCTGGGCCAGGAGCAGCGCGGCCGATGCGCCGCTGAGGCCAAGGGCGCGGCTGAGAAATCCTCGTCGGGTCACATGAGCGCGCTGAGTCTGGGTGACAATCTCCTGGGTGTTTGACGCAGCCATCCTGAACTCTCCCTCTTCGGAGTCTGTCGCCGCGTCGCCGCCGTGGCTGACGCAGCCGGCGATTCGGCCAAAGCGCACGCTTCAGCCGCCATGTCTCGCTGCCAATCCGCTCTTGCGTTCCTCCCCACTGCAACGCGTTCAGTCGCCTGCTGCCCGGAGGCCCGGAGGTAGCGACAGAAGTGTGCCTGCACGGTAGCAAGGCGTCGGGGTCGGGGACCAGCGTTGCACCGGGCGTTGCACGCGGCGAAGCATAGCCCGATAGTCACCTGCCCGCCGCCCGGATAACGGGTGCCTGTCCCCGGAGCGCGCCGCCGGCCGCCCGATGATGTGGCCACCGGTGTCCCGCCGCGGGCAGGAAACGTCGTGGTGACGGCCGAGGTGCGCGGCGGCTCGGCCGTGGAGGGCCGGCGACAAACCCGCGCGGTCGTCAGGTGAGCAGGGTGAGCGCGCCCATGCCGATCAGGCTGCCGGCCCACAGGCGATCAACGTTGATCCAGGCGCGGCGCAGCACAGCCAGCCCGAGCTTCTCGAAGACCAGCAGGGCGATCAGCGTCATCACCAGCAGCATGGCGGCCGTGTGGATCAGGACGGCTACGAGCTCACCAGATAGGCTCAGGCTACCGAGGCCGATGGTCAGCGCCTCGAACGAGCCGGCGAACTCGGCGTGTCCGAGTTGCGCGGTCGGGCCGGCTGCCGCCGCATGCGCGATGTTGCTGGCGGCATTGCCGGGCAGGCGCAACAGCACTGGCACCAGCATCAGGCCGGCCCCGTGCGCCGTCGCCATCAGGAACGACCAACACACGAGATCGCGGCCGTTGACGCGCATGCCGACCCAGCGGGGGTGCGCGTTTGGGGCGAGGATGCGATACAGCCCGAAGGCAATCAGGGTGAGTGCGGCGACGGTTTTCAGGATGCGGAGGTCGGTCCAGAACTGGAGGACGACGACGGCAGCCGCAACCACGCCCAGCGAGACCGCGTGGCCCAGCGCAATCGGCCCAAGCGCCCGCAAGACGGCGGACCGGCTGCGCTCTTGCAGCCCCAGCGCGACGGCAAACAGCCAGCCCATACCGGGGTTGGCCCCGTGAAACGCCCCGAGGAATGCCAGGGTCGCCCACGGGCCCGCGACTGCTGCAAGGTCACTCATGATCTGAACCTCTATCTGGAGAAAGAATGTGCACCAGCCGACGCCGACCCCCCCTCTCCCACTTGTGGGAGAGGGGGTCGGGGGGTGAGGGCTGCGGCCCAGAGTTTGGGTGGTGGGGGCTGCGGCCGGTTAGCTCGGGAAGCAGAACGAATCTGACGACGAGTCGCCGCCTTGTAGCCGGACCTGATGCGGCCGGTGCGACCCGAATTCTGCGAAAAAGTCAGGGTCCAGGGTCATGCCGCCGTTCTCGCCGGCTTCCAGCTTCACAGTCCAGCCGTCGATGCCGGCCGGGTAGAACTGCGCGTCCCACGAAGCGTACAGCGAGTTCGTCAGGTAGATGCGCTTGCCGTCACGGCTGACCTCAACCATCTGCGGCCCGCCGTTCAACTCGCCGCGCTTCGGGTGGCCGGCCTTCCGCACGATGCCGCCGAGATGCACCGAGCCGGTCAGCTTCGGGTTGTGCGGGTCTGACACGTCGTACTGCTGGAACTCGCCAGTGCCCCAGCACGAGACGTACAGGAAGCGGTCGTCGAGGCTCAGGTTGATGTCGGTGATGAGCGGCGGCACCGCGCCGAACCCCTGGAGCAGCGGCGGCAGCAGCGAGGCATCGGCCGGCTCGGCGGGCACCTCAATGACCTTCTTGATGGCCCAGGAGTCGCCGTCCTTGTGCCAGAGCCAGATGGACGCCGAAAGATCCTTGAGACTGGTGACGACGCCGACGAACCCGTAGGTCTTATTCGGGTCATGAGACGGGCGTAGCTCCAGCACCATCTGGTTCTCGGGGCCAAGCTCAAGTGCCTGGAGGTGCTTGCGAGTACGGAGATCCCAGACGTGCATCTGGTGGCCGTACTTGCCACCGAGCAGCAATTCCGGGTTCAAGCCGTTCTCAACCATGTTCGGCGTGCCCCACTCGCTGGTGAGCATCACATCGTGGCCCAGGTGCCACCAGAAGTCGTAGGCCAAATGCTGTGGCCCGCGATCTGCCTCCCACTGGCCCTTGATCTCGAAAGAGTTGTGGTCCATCAGGAAGACGCCGCCGGGGCCGTTGCCATCCGGCGCGCCGAGCGCCCCAACGTAGATGGCGTCTGGGCCGCAGTGGACGGTGTGCGGCCGGCTGTAGCCGCTCTTCTTCATCAGCTCGTCCGCCTCAATGGTCTTGACGAGCTGCGGATTGCGCGGGTCGGGCTGCGTGTCCAGGATGTACAAGCGTGACGACTTCAAGCCGGGGACCAGCAAGTAGCGCCGTTCAACGTGCGGGTGCGGCATGTTCGGGCAGAGCGCCGCGCTGCAGGCGTTCCACCCGAAATGGTGCAACTCGTCACCGGCGTGCGGCAGCGTCAGCCGCCCGACCTCCTTGCCGTACTGCGGTGACGACGGGTTCACGTCAAGGACGGCCATCGCGTCGGGCTTGCCGTCGTCGTTCGGGTTGAGGAGTGCGACGTACGCCAGTTCCTCGGCGGGTGCATCCATCGCCATTTTCGCCGACGGATAGAACGTTGGGTCCGGAGTCCAGGTTGCCATCACTGCCTCCCTCGCAGGATCGCGGCTCGTTGTAACGGCACCATCTGGCCGATGCTGCGAGCACTTCAGGGTAGCGCATCGTGACACGGTTTTTGAGGTTTCCGGTTTACGAGTGTGCCCGCGAGCACATTCGCCCGCGGCGCGGCCGGACCGTGCCCCTGTACGGCCTACGAGGCGCGCACGGCCGAAGGCGACCGACGCCAACTTGCTGGTATTGGTGGGCGCGACGACAAGGGTGCAGCTATCGTGAATTTTGGGCGGATATCGCGGTCTGCCGGCGCGTTCATCTGACTGCCTGATACACCATTGACAGGTTACGCCAATGGGCGCATGCTAGGGGCGCATCGTCCTCGGAGAAAATCGGGCGTCGTGTACCCGCGAGGGGACGTGAGGGCAACATGGATCTGACCGGTCGCCGGCTGGGCGCATATTTGCTGAAGCACAAGCTCGGACAGGGCGGTATGGGTGCCGTCTACCTGGGCCTGCATCTGGCCCTCGACCGCGAGCGCGCCATTAAGGTACTTCTGGAGCATGACGCCGACGCCAGCATCGTTGAGCGGTTGCGGCGTGAGGCGCTGGTAGCCGCCAGCCTCAAGCACCCGAACATCGTCGAGATTTTCGACGTTGACGAGCGCGACGGCATCCACTTCATCGTCATGGAGCTGGTCGGCGGCCGGTCGCTGCTGGACCTGATCAAGACTGACGGTGCGCTGACGCTTGACCGGGTGGTCCACATCCTGTCGCAACTTGCTTCCGCGCTGGACTACGCCCACAGTCGTGGGGTCGTCCACCGTGACATCAAGCCGTCCAACGTGATCGTCTCGGAAGACGAGCATGTGACGCTGGTGGACTTCGGCATCGCCCGGGCCGCCGAGGACAGCCGGCTGACGCAGGCGGGCGTCGTTGTGGGTACCTTCGAGTACATGGCCCCCGAACTGGTGGTGGAGGGCAGCGGCGCGGCATCGTCTGACCTGTACTCACTCGGCATCGTCGCGTACCAGATGCTGACGGGCCGGGTGCCGTTTTCGGGGTCGTCGGCCCACGCAGTCATGTACGCGCAGGTCAACAAGCCGCCGCCGCCGCCACGCACGATTCGCCCCGGACTTGCGCCGGCCGTTGACCAGGTGCTGTTGCGTCAGTTGGCGAAGAATCCTGCGGACCGGTACGAATCTGGGTGGGCGTTCGTTGAGGCGCTGGCGGCTGCCTTTAGGGACAGCAGCCGCGACGTCGCCACGACGTTCGAGCCGATCACGAATCTGCCGCGCTCGAGCGGGCCGGTGTCGCGTCCTGGTGGGCCAGCGTCCTATCCGAGCGGGCCTGTGTCCCAGCCAGGCGGGCCAGCGTCACATCCCAGCGGGCCAGCGTCTCGCCCTGGCGGTCCGGTGTCTCACCCTGGCGAACCGGTGCGCCGGCCGCCGACGGAGCCGCGTCCCAGTCCCGCACCTGCCGCCTGGGGCGGGCGCGATGCTGCCCCCGGCGCGGCACCGACCGAGTGGGGGCCGTCCAAGCCAGCCGGCGGCATCTCGACGCAGACGCCGCCGCCGTGGCCCCGACCAGTCGGAACCAACGGCCCACCGGCGACAGTCGGGGCGTTGTCAGGCAGCCAACGGGCACCGGTGCCGCTGGTTCAGCCGCCAACATCAGGCCGCATGGCAACGGCGGCTCCAGATCCGGCAGCGGCCCCACGCGGTGGCGTTTCCATCGGTGCTGTTGTGGCATTGCTGACGCTGGTGGTGGTGGTTGGCGTGGGCGGGATGTACTGGTTGGGGCAGGGCCGAGCCACGCCGACGACCGGTCAGGCGACACCTCGGCCGGCCGTGACCCTTGCACCAACTGCGGCCGTGGCCCTGGTCCCGACGGTCGCAACGCCCGAGCCGAGCACGGCCCCTCCTGCTGCCGTCGTGACCGCTGCTCCGCCCACTGCCGTCGTTGTCGCCGCTCCGCCCACTGCCGTCGTAACCGCGACTGTCGCGCCGTCGGCGACCGCCGCGCCAACGGTCCAGCCGGCCAGCCCCGGTGACCGGGCACGGGCGGCAGCTGGAGCCGGGAACCATGCGACGGCCCTTCGCATGATTGATGATGCGCGCCGCGACAACCCGGCGACGCCGGGCCTGGACGATGCGGAGTTTGACGTGCGCGTCAGTTTCGCTGACAACTTGGCCAAACTCGGGAACGTCGATGGCGCGCTCGCCGAGTATGAGCGCGCTGCGAAGGTGCGGCCGGGACCAGGACCGGCCGAGGATGGCCGCCGCCGCGTCTTGCTTGAGCGGGCGTGGGGCCAGATGGAAGCGGCCTGGGACAAGGACGACAGTGCGGCGCTGGCGGCGCTTGATTCGATGGTTGCTATTGACCCGGCGTTTGCCTTCCACGAGGGTGCGGCGCGCGGCAAGCTGTACAGCCTGCTCGTCAAGGTTGGGGACCGGCAGCAGCAGGCCGGGGAGCGCGATGCGGCGGCTGTGTCGTTCCAGCGGGCGCTGGAGGTCAATCCAGATGGCGCGGAGGCTCGTTCGGGCCTCCTGGCCCTGACGCCGACACCGGTCCCGCCGCCGACTGCAGCGCCGGTCTACGTTGCTCCGCCGGCGCGGTCGCAACCACCGGCGAATTCGGGTGGCGGCTCCACGAGTCCGTCCTCTGGTGGTGGCAGCAGCAGTGGCGGTGGCAGTTCGCCA
>JBBQBU010000211.1:0-9407 GCA_038318015.1 Chloroflexota bacterium
GGTGGCAACGGTCAACGGCCTACGCGAGCGCGCCTCGCGCACGGCCCGCGAGTCCGGCACCGACGCGGCCTTCTGGACGTAGCGGTAGCCTGTTGCTATGACGCGAGCGACGCTAACTCAGTTGGCGGGGACTTTCATTGGCGCCATGTGGGGACTTTAGCGGCGCTGGACACATGGTATAGTCGCCTCGTTTTGACGGTCATGGCTGCTGCCCACCCGCGCATGCGCAGGTGGGAGTCGGTCTGCGCCCCGTCGGAACCAGCCATGTGATCATACAACAGGAAGGCGATGACGGGCTTTCCCAGTGCCTCCTCAACGACAAGTTTGCACCCTTCAGCTTGCAGTCCCAGAAGCCATTTCTGGAGCTGTTGCAAGCGCCGGGTACCAATCCAGCGCTCGCCCGCCACGTCGGGGCATGGAGCGGAACCCTGCCAGCCCGTCCGCCGTTCGCCCCCGAACAGGCGGTTCGCTTGGTCGTCTTCCCAACCGGACGAGTCCAGTATGTGCGCGAAGACCTCGCACCCGGCAGGGATGCGAACTCGTACTTCTCGACCCAGCCCGCGCCGGACGGGGGCCTGCAATGGTCGAGCAGCCCATTCCAGTACACGCTCACACCTACCAACGATCCGAACCAGGCCCAGTTCGCGCTCACAGCGGCCGCCTCGAGTGCGACGGCGACCCTCGCCCGCTGCTCGGTGGCACAAGCCGATGCGGCCCCGTCGCAGCAACAACAGCCTCACCCCACTGCCACACCGGCACCGCTCACCTACTTCGAGAATCGCGGGCAGCCCTGGACCAAGATCCCGGCAGTCGTCATAGCCGGCGACCTCAATAACCCTCGGATCACTATGGTAAGGGCGGCTATCGACTACTGGAACGGCGAGCTTTCAGCGATCGGATCGGGGTTCCGTGTCGGATCGGTGGAAGCGGTCGTCGAGCCATTGCCCGGCGAGGCTCTGGTTCAGCGCAGCGAATCGATTCTGGGCGGCCAGCGTGTTCCCGAGCTTCCCGACTTATCGGTCAGTATCCCCGGTGACATGATCGTCGCGCTCTCGGACGCTAATTTCGTGTCGTACGGCGGGCTACCCGGCATCAACACCCGTGTGTTCGTAGGCATCGGCGGCAACCAGTCGCCCCGGTCGCTGCCGAACGTCATGCCGAATGTGATCACCCACGAGATCGGCCACGCCATCGGCCTCGGACACAACAGCGACCCCACCCTGCTCATGTGCGGGCGCCCGGCGTCCTGTCGGCCTGACGATTTCCGATCGGCCGAGCCCCGCCTGTTTCCCATCACCGATGAGGAGCGAGCGACCCTGTTGCGGCTCTATCCTGCAGACTGGCAACCTAGCCGGTAGGGACAAGGCCCTCTCTCGCGGCCATCCCAGGCGTCCCGTTCCCACCCATCACGTTGAAGCGGAGCGGCATCACGCGGAGAGTCACCCCCCTCGGTACCCGAGTCGCGCGGCCACGACGATCATCGCAACACGCTGGCCCTCTTGCTCCTGGACGCGGCTTGGGAGACGTTCAAGCGGCCTTGAAGACATCGATGTCGCCGAAGTGAAAGTCAAGACCCTGCTGGCCATGATCGCGGACCTGCGTCATCGTCTCGAGCAGCTTAGAGCTGACGACGAGTCGGGACGCGTCCAGCACGGGCGGATCATCTCTACCGTGCAGATGGCGCCCTATCTGCGCGACCGGCTGGACGGACGGACGGCGCCGCTGACTCTGGACGAAAAGCAGAACGTCGTCAAGCTCCTGGTGGCGGACTGCTGGGTCGAGACGGACGCACCGGCCGAGCTGCCACTGTTCGCTACGCGAGCGGGGCGGCTGCACGTTCAGCTACGCTTGGCTACGGCCGGGCCGCGCGACACCGAAGGGGCGGCCAGCGGCATGCCCGATGATTCGAGCCTGGAGGGGACATGGTCGGCTGCGCCTATGCCTACGTTGGCTGCTACACCACGCCCGACCGTGATGGTCGCGGCAACGGCATCAACGTCTTCTCGATGGACCCGCAGACGGGTGCATGGACCCATGCACACCTGTACGACAGCATCGGCAACCCGTCGTGGCTCGCGCTCAACGAGGCGAAGACGCACCTGTACAGCGTCCACGGCGGCGACACCTACAGCGAGGTCAGCGCCTACGCCATCGACAAGAGCACCGGCGCGCTGACGCCGCTGGGGGCACAGGCGAACGGCGGCCCCAATCCCGTCGCCATCTCGGTCTTGCCGCACGCGCCGTACGCCGTCGTCGCCAACTACAACAGCGGCACCGTCGCCTCCCTGCCCGTCAACCCGGATGGCTCGCTTGGCCCACGCAGCGACCTGTACACGCTGATTGGCACGCCCGGCCCGCACCCGACCGAGCAGAAAGTCTCCCACCCGCACCACATCCCCGTTGACCCGGTCGGGCAGCACTTCATCGTGCCGGACAAGGGCTACGACCGCACCTACGTCTTCCGGCTGGACCCGACCACCGGCAGCATTATCCCGAGCGCCCAGGGGTCCGTGCAGGCCGCGCCCGGCGCCGCGCCGCGACACTTCGCATTCCACCCCACGCGCCCGTTCGCCTACCAGTGCAACGAGATCAACTCGACCCTGACCACGTTCCGCTACGACGCGGCGACCGGCCGACTTGACGAGCTAGAGGTGCAGACGACCCTGCCGGCCGACTTCACCGAGCGCAACAGCACCGCCGAGATCCAGGTCGCACCGTCTGGCACATTCGTCTACGTCTCCAATCGCGGCCACAACAGCATCGCCATCTTCACGGTAAACCCGCAGACAGGCGCGCTGTCATCGGTCGGCTGGGAGTCGAGCCAGGGCAAGCAGCCGCGCTACTTCGCCCTGACACCGGACGGCAGCCTGCTGTACGCCGCCAACCAGGGCAGCGACACCATCGTCACCTATCGGGTCGATCAGGAGCGCGGCACCCTTACGCCGACCGGCCAGATCATCGAGATTGGCAGCCCGGTCAGCATCGTGTTCGTGGAGTAGGCGCGCGTGGAGCGAGAGACGTGGAAGGGTGCGCCGCCGGCCCGCCCGCTGAGTCCCCTGCCGCTGAACCCTGTGCCGCTGGCCCGTCCGCTGAACCCTGTGCTGCTGGCCCGTCCGCTGGACTGGCTGCCCCGGCCGTCCAGGCCGCGCGCCGTGGCGGCCCTGGCGCTTGTCCTGACCGTCGCGTTGGCGGCGCTGCTGCCGATACCGGCCGCCGCGCAAGAGCGCCCGCGTGCTCCGGCCCGGCTCGTCGCGGCGGTGGGCGACTGCCTCACCGCCGAGCTTGGCGACACCCTGACGGAGCCGGCGTACAGCGAGGAGCTTGCCGAAGGCTGGCGCATCGTGCTGGCGTTGCGGGGGCAACCAGGCATGGCCGCTACCAGCATGCAGTCCCCGCCGCCGCCAGAGGATACCGTGGCCGCCGTGGACATCTACCAGATCCTGCCGGGCGAGCCAACCCCCGATTTCGTGGACAATATGTCAGCATTCCTGATGGTCAATGCGCGGGACCATCAACGGTACGTCGTTGAAGTGGCGGGCTACTTCATGCTTCGCGTGCGCTCGGCGGCATCTGGCTGCGTCGAGCGGTCAACCGGTGGCCTGTTCGTCTTCCAGCCCGTCCCGTAGGCCGGGGGCGGTGGCCGCTCGTGCTGGCTTCGCTCGGCCCCCGGCGTGTGCCGGCCGGCCGGCGCGGGGCCGCTGCTGGCGGCTACCCGCCGAGGCCAAACATGCTGAACAGCACGTAGCCCAGCCCGCCCCCCAGGACGACCAGTACCACGATCACGACGATCAGCGCGACGCCGCCTTTACGCCCGCTGGCCGGCTGGCGCGGCGCAAGCCCTCGCCCCGCACCGTTGCCGGCCGCTGGCATCAGCGCGCCTGCCGCTGCCGCCGATTCAGCGCCCGGCGCTGACGGCACGGGCGGGGCCGCTGCCGGGGCGGGCGGGATCGCCGGGGGTGCGGGCGACGGGGTCGGCATGGGGGCCGGACGGGTCACCGGCTCGACGCGCGCAGCCAGTTCGGTCGGCATGGAAGCTTCTGTCAAGATCCGCATGCCGCGTTGGGTGTCGGCTTCGTCGGCCCCGTCGCCCAGCACGCGCGCCACCACCACCGAGATGTTGTCTGGCCCACCCCGGTCGTTTGCCAGTTGCACCAGGGCGTCCACGGCATCGGCCGGGCGGAGCCGCCGCACGTACGCGGTGATCTCGTCGTCGCTCACCAGCCCGTGCAGCCCGTCCGAGCAGATGACGACGGCAGTGCCCGGTTCGATTTCGGCTTCATAGGCGTCGACATCAACGTCTGGGCGCAGCCCGAGCGCCCGCGTGATGATGTTGCGGCGAGGGCTGATCCGTGCCTGCTCGGGCGTCATCCGGCCGGCTGCCACCTCCTCCGCCACCCACGAATGATCGCGGCTGATCTGGTAGATGGCGTCCTCTTGCACGAGGTAGCAGCGGCTGTCCCCGACGTGGCCCACGAGGACGCGCCCGTTCAGCAGCACCGCAGCCGTCAGGGTGCTGCCCATGTGGTCGCGCCCGGTCGTGCCGGCCCCGGCTTCGTACACGGCCGCGTTGGCCTCGGCCACCGCAAACCGGAGCGCTTCGAGCGGATCTCCGCGCCCGTCGCCGGCGTAGAACACGTCCCGCGCAACTTTCACCGCAAGTGAGCTGGCGTCTTCGCCAGCGGCGTGCCCGCCCATGCCGTCCGCCACCGCGCAGAACAGGCCGCGCGCGGCCACCAGCGAGCTTTCGAGCGGCTCGCAGATGATGCTGTCCTCGTTCCCGGTCCGCATCCGGCCCACGTCCGTGGCGAGGCCAACCTCGATGCGTGGTTCGGCGTCAGCCGCGTCAGCCAGCCCACCCGATCGCTCGGTCACGTCGTTCTCCCACCAGCCGCGCGTCCGTGCTGTCGGCGCGGGTCAACGGTCGCTTCAGGGTACGCCGAGTATATGGTGCGCGCGGTCGTTTCTTCTAGCACCTGCGCGCACAGAGGTGGCACGAACATCGTCAGGGCACGTCGTCTACTTGGCCCCTGAAATGGAGAGAATGCACGCCGGGCCTGACGTGGAGATGGCGGCACGCCACCGCCGGTGCGTGGGCGATGCATCGCACCCCTACACTTCTCGCCACCCACGAACGACAGGCCGCCTCGGCTCCTCGGCTGCGCCGCCTCCCAGCCTCCTCACTCGTCAGCTACACTGTTCCTATGAGTGTCAGCCCACCCGCCTCCATCCCCACCTATATCGAGCTTGACCGCGAGGGCCAACGTTTGCTGATTCGCTGGGCCGACGAGCACGAGTCGCCGCTCGGGTGGGAGTACTTGCGCTGGCGTTGTCCGTGCGCCGAGTGCAGCGGCGAGGGTGGCATGCCGGGCATGTTGGCGAGCCTGCCGATGTTCAAGCCTGGGCAGACGATCATGAACGACATCAACCTGACCGGGCGGTACGGCGTGACGCCGGTCTGGGGCGACGGCCACAGCCTGGGCATTTTCACGTTCCGGATGCTGCGGTCGGTGTGCCCGTGCGCGGTGTGCGTCGAAGCGCGCGGCGGCGAGGCTCCGCGTGGTCGCGGCGACTGGTAAAGCGCCGCGACTGGGGCGGGGCGTCCTGCGATAGTCGCGGGCGTGTCTGTGTCTTCCCCGACTGTATGCCCCGGCCGCGTACGGGCGTCGAAACGAATGCCGTCCGTGACTACCGGACGCGTCCGCGACACGTCAATGGTCCCTACTTCCCTATGCTGTTCGGACGTGTCCGCGACCTATCGAAGGCCGCCCCTCTCGCTGTCATCCTAGGCCCATTCGGCGGAGTTCACCCTGAGCGTAGCGAATGGGCTCAGGGTGAACTCCGCAAAGAATCTCGTGCTGACCAGATCGGTTGCACGAGATCCATCGCTGCGCTCAGGATGGCATGGGGAAAAGCAGGGTGCCCCGATGCCGTACCGATGTGCACCACGCACCTGCGACACCGACCCCGTACGGGCACAACGGTCTTCGCGCTGGCTTGACATCGGCGCGCTGGCGTTGCGGTGACCTGCTGGCGTCACGCCCGCTCTGTCGTGTGACACGAAGAGGCCCGATCCAGAACGGATCGGGCCTCGCGCATGACGTTTAGGGTGCTGAGAGCGGGGTGGGGAGTTCGCCCAGGGCTAGGCCTCGGCCAGCGACGGCGGGCTGGGCTTGCGCCGCTTCCGCCACTGCACACTGAGGGTGAACGGTAGTGCGGCCAGCGCCGGCCTCCAGGTGGAGCGCCGCGCAGGGCGAATCGGCACCACTGGCTCGGGCACGGCTGCGGCGACCTCGGGGACCAGCCGCACCGGCGGGAGCTGTGGCGTCGTCGTCGGGCGCGGCCCGAAGATGCGCGCCATCGCCTTGCCGTCGAAGGTCTCGATCTCCAACAGTTGCTCGGACGCCTTCTTCAACTGGTCAAGGCGCGGCTCCAGCAGCGCGATCGCCAGCGAGCGGGACTCATCCACCAGGCGGTGGAGCTCCGCGTCGATCTTCTCGGCCAGGTGCTCACCGTAGCCCCGGTAGAAGCGCCCTTCGTCTTCGCTGCCCACAGCCAGTGCCCCAAGCACGGGACTCATGCCGTAGTCGCACACCATCGCCCGCGCGATGCTGAACGCCTTCCGCAAGTCGTTGGACGCACCCGTCGTCACCTGCACGAAGGCCAGTTCTTCCGCCACGTGGCCGCCAAGTGCTGCCGCCATCGCCGCCTTGAACTGCGGCAGGGACCACATCTTGCGGTCCTCGTCGGGCGTCATGCGGGTGTAGCCGCCCATCTGCCCGCGTGACACAATCGTCACCTTCTGGACCGGATCGGCCTCTGGCAGCATGTGGGCCACCAGCGCGTGCCCAAGCTCGTGGACCGCTGTCACCTTGCGCTCACGCTCCGAGAGCGAACGGCCCTTGCGGCGCGGCCCGGCCGTCACACGGTCAAGCGCCTCCTCCAGGTCGTTCATCTCGATGCGCGTCCGTCCCTCGCGGGCACACAGGATGGCCGCTTCGTTCAGGAGATTCTCAAGATCTGCGCCAGACAGGCCCGTCGTCTGCGGAATGACCGCTTCCAGGTCCACACCCTCGGCAAACGGCTTGCCACGCGCATGTAGCGTCAGGATGTGGCGGCGGGCAGCAGCGTCAGGCAGATCGAGCCGCACCTGGCGGTCGAAGCGGCCTGGGCGCAACAGTGCAGGGTCGAGGACATCCGGGCGGTTGGTGGCAGCCACCACGATCACCCGCGAGCGAAGGTCGAAGCCGTCCATCTCGACCAGCAACTGGTTCAGCGTCTGCTCGCGCTCCTCGTGAGCGTGCCCGTTAGCGCCGCCTCGTCGCCGACCCACCGCGTCGATCTCGTCCACAAAGATGATGCTCTTGCCGTGCTCGCGCGCGGCCTTGAAGAGGTCGCGGACGCGGGAGGCTCCGACGCCGACGTACATCTCAACGAAATCGGAGCCGGAAGCCCGCAAGAACGGCACGCCAGCCTCGCCAGCCACCGCCCGTGCCAACAGGGTCTTGCCGTTGCCCGGAGGCCCGACCAGGAGCACCCCGCGCGGGATGCGCGCCCCAACCGCCGTAAACCGCTCCGGGTCGCGCAGGAACTCAACGATCTCCGCCAGCTCTTCCTTGGCCTCTTCCGCGCCCGCCACATCCGTAAAGCGCGTGGGGGGACGTTCGGCCACCAGCCCGATGCGTGAAGGACGTGTCGGGGTACGCGGTGCACCGGTCGCCATCGGCGCGTCACTACTGCGTGCGGCGGCCCGGCGGCTGCTCACAATCAAGTAGACGGTGAGCAGGACGAGCGCGACACCCAGCAGTGCTACAAGTAGCGGTGCAGAAGGTTGGTCTTCCGGCCAGCGCACGGCAACTTGCAGGAAGCCGGATCGGAACGCCGTCACGACCGAGGTCACGACGACGCCAAACAATATGACGAAAAGCAGGGGGCGCAGCGTAGGCTTTGATTCGCCGTTCATGTCTGGACACTCTCAGCTTGGCAGATCCGGCTCGTATACCGATGCACGTGGTGTGCCAGAACGTCTGGCTCCCGTAGAGAGAGTCAGGCCATTGGGCGTCCGCAGGCCGGTCCCACGCGCGCCTACTGTTACAACGCGGAGAGGTGACGGTTGAGTCCCGCCGGTTCCGACCGGCATGGCAGGAAAATCAGCACCTTGTCGAGTGTACTCCGACTGCCCTTTGTTAAGCGACTTAATGCTGACGGAAATCGGACAATTCGCGCGAATTGCAGTTCGCGCGAACTGTAGAGGAACGTCGTACAGAGCAACGTCATCCCCTCGGTCAGAGCGGGCTGCCCCGCCCATCTCGCGGGTTGTGGGAACACCAGGACTCAACCCACCCTGACGTTAAATCATCGTCACAAATCGCCCGATCAGGCGCAACCGGCCGGGGCGTTCTCCTTGACAGGGCCGTTTTCATCTCGTAGACTCCGCTCGTCACGTGGGCAGTTGGGTACTGTCCGCATGATGAGGCAAGCTGCATCTTCCGTTACTGGAAGAGCGGGAACCACGGCTGACACGGTGCATCTGCGCGGTTGCGTCTGGCCCACCCATCATGGTCAGGCACTGACAACGGCGCGGACGGGCTAACTTCTTGCCCGAGCCAGTCAACGCGCCCCGTAGGCTGCGCTCACCTGAGACGCGAGGGCTGCTCGCTCGGACTGGCCCGATATTCGACGCGTGACAGGTTGATCGCGAGGAGGGACGTACGCGTGTCGAAGGCTTCGACATCCGCATCGTCAACGGCTGGGCCGCGGGTCCGGCCTGTGTGTGATTCCTGGTTGGCCGACCGGCATGCCATGTCGTCTCGCCTGGGTGCCGCATCCTCCGGGGCAGTCAACCGACAGGCTGAAGTTCGTTCGCTTCGGTCGGTTACGAGAGGACATCTGCTTTTGCTGGCACGCTATTCGGCCGCGCTCTTTGGAGCCGTGGCGTTTCTCTTCCACGCAGCGGGAACGGCACCGGCCTTCGCTGAAGGACTAGAGGCCGGTCAGACGGCAATTGTGACCGGCACCGAGGGCGGCGGTATGCGCGTCCGTAAGGGGCCGGGCACGTCGTACGGCATCGTCACGACGGCAAAAGAGGGTACGAAGGTCGAGATCGTCGCTGCTCCCCTGACCGTAGACGGCATTGAGTGGTATCAGGTGAGCGTCGGCTCATCGACGACGGGCTGGAGTAGCGGCACGTACCTGTCTTCCAGCACTGCCCCGGCCGGCCCCACGATGGTGGCGATGTCCACCACCGAGACAGATGGCCAGCGGACGTTCATCGCCAAGATGACGGCCTATGCGGACGGCGTTGGTGGGGTGCCGATGGGCGCACGCACCTACTCTGGCACGCGGACACGCTGGGGTGTGGTGGCTGTGGACCCCAAGATCATCCCGCTCGGCTCGCAACTGACCATTGA
>JBBQBU010000212.1:0-9348 GCA_038318015.1 Chloroflexota bacterium
GGGATCGGTCCCTTGTCGCTCGCCTCGACCACGTCCAGTAGCGAACCAATGGACCGCGCGACCGCTCGGAATAGCTGCGGCACGGCCGGCGACAGCGGCACGACGACGCTCATTGCTTTGGTGAACAGGATGATGGCAAGGTAGACCAGCGGCGTCACCACCAGTGACAGCGGCAAGCCCGCCAGGATCACCGCTGCGGCCGTCGCGAGGGACAGCCGCCACGTCGCGCGGCGGTGGCGGGCCTGCTCTGCGAAGAAGCTGGTGCGGTCGGCCGGGCCAGCGACATGCGCCCATGGCTGGGACGCACCGGGCCGGATGGCTGACGAGCCGGCTGCGGGTGGCCCAGGCGGGCGCGACGGCCCGGCTGCGCTGGCTGCGGCCGGCTGCTGGTCAGCCGCGTGGGGGTCCTGGTCGTCCGGGCCGGGGCGGGCACCGGCGCGTCGGCGGTCGGCCAGCCGCGCCCCAAGCACACCCTCAATGGCGTGGATGGCGGCCGCGTCCTGGCCGCCATCGTGGGCCGTCGGGCGCGGCGATTCCTGGCTCTCTGGGCCGGGGCGTGACGAGTCGGGGGGCGGCGATGGCCGATCCGGCCTGCCGTCCGGCGGCTCCGGCCGACGTACCAACAGGTCCGGGTCGGCCGGGAACGGGCGCGGTGTGGGAGCGTCGTCGTCGATCACCGGTCTACCATCGGTCTAGCCGTTTCAGATGGCAGAGGCCACGCGGCAACCACACACCGGGCTTCCGCACCCCTCGCGCTCGCAACCGGGCTTCCTCCAATGCCTGACAAACCGTGGCCGACGGGCCTACGCAAGTAGAACGCGCAGACGTGCCCGCCGGCTGCGCCCGCGCGGACACTACGCTGCGCTTGAGCCTACCAGACTCGGCCGCCTGTGGGCTGTCACCCTGCCAACAGCGCCTCCACCGAAGAAGTGTCGGCCTCTGCGGAAGAGATGAGCGCGCAGATTGAGCAGATGGCCGACCAGTCGCTGGCGCTGGCGACGACGGCCGAAACCCTGCAGGATCTCGTCGCCCACTTCATCCTGGAAGACGGCGGCCCGGTCACGGCCGCCCCGGCACCGCGTCGCCCAGAGGCCCGCCACGACAGCCGCCCCGTCTCGTCGCTGCGCCGCGCCGGCTTAGGCCGCAGCAGACCGACTGACACAGCGCCCTCCCCGTCCCGCCATGCGCATCGCTCGCGTTGTCACTGCTAGGAAAACCTGAGACATCCGAGCAGGGCGACGGCGCGCCTGTAGCAGCTACGGCAGCTACGCGACGAACTGGGGAGCGTCGTCGCCGGCTGGCTCGTGCGGCGCGAAGCAGCGCCGGCAGCACATGTTCACCGGACGAAGGCGGCGACGGCGCTGGTCCGACAACCCGATGTCACCAATTCACCTGCAAGCAAGAGCGACGGGTCCCCACGTGGCGAGCGGACACAACTCGGAAGGACCAATGAAGGAGCCTGGGACGATGAACTGGTTTGGATCACTTTGCCTGCGTGGGCAATTGCTCGTCAGCTTCGGCGTGCTGCTGATCCTGATCGGGAGCGCCGGCGGCTGGGCTGCTCTACAGCTCCGGCAACAGGACATTGCGTATCGTCACGTCATCGAGAATGAGGCTCTCGCAGCGACGCTGGCCCAGGGGATGCGCGCCGGCCTGCTCTTGCAAGTTCAGGCACTGAAGAACACCCTCCTACGGGGCGAGGATCCGAAGCAGTTTGAAAAGTACGCTGCGGAATTCGACGCCCGCGCCAGCGAACTACGACAAGAGCGAGCGCGATTGGACGGGTTCAACCTCAAATTGACAGACGAACAGCGCGACCAGCTCAAGAAGTTTGACGCTGGTTGGGCTGGGTACTTGACAGCGTGGCCGAACGCAAAAACAGCCTATGGCGGACCGGGCGGCGGAAACGTGAAGGCCGCCGATGCCGTGATGAGCGGCAAAGACCGTGATGCCGTAAGCTCGCTCGATGGTCTCACGGAGAGCCTGATCGCCCAGGCCGAAGCGATCGGCTCGACCGTCTCTGCGAATGCCGCACGCACGCAGTTCATCGTCATCACGGCGCTCGGCGTTGCTGTGCTCATCGGGATCGCGATTGCGCTCCTGTTCGCGCAGAACCTCGCGACCGCACTTGGGCAGATGACTGTCGCCGCCCAGCGACTGGCCGTCGGTGATGTCAACCAGCGTGTCAGCCTGGCCCGTCGGGACGAGATCGGCCAGATGGCGACCGCGTTCCGTTCGATGATCGGGCATCAGCAGGAGATGGCCGCCGCTGCCCAGGCAATGGCAGTTGGGGACTTGACGGTTGATGTCAATCCGAAGTCCGATGCCGATGTACTGGGGCTGGCATTCGCCGAGATGACCACGAACCTGCGCAGTTCAATCGGCCAGGTCGGCACCTCCGCCGACGGTCTCGCAATGACCTCGCAGCAACTCGGGCTGGTGGCCGGGCAGGTCTCGGAAGTCGTGCAGCAAGTCGCCATTGCCATCCAGCAAATTGCGGTCAACGCGCAAGATCAAGTTACCGCAGCCGACGCCAGCAATCAGTCGGTCGATCAGCTCAACCGCTCGATTGGACAGGTGTCGCAGGGAGCCATGGACCAGACACGATCCGTCTCGGAGGTCTCCGCCACCACCCAGCAGATGGCGTCTGGCGTGGGGCAGGTCGCCGTCAGCGCCCAGACGCTGGCTGCCACCTCCCAGCAGACGAAAGTGTCAGCCGAGCAGGGCGCGGAGGCCGTTCGCCGCACCGTGGCCGGCATGGCCGAGATCAACGCGGTCGTGTCGCAGGCCGGACAGAAGGTCGAGGACCTCGGACGGCTGGGCGAGAAGATCGGGCTGGTTGTTGAGACCATCGACGACATCGCCGAGCAGACGAACCTGCTGGCGCTCAACGCGGCCATCGAGGCCGCCCGCGCCGGCGAGCACGGGCGCGGCTTTGCGGTGGTGGCCGATGAGGTCCGCAAGTTGGCCGAGCGGTCCCAGCGCGAGACCAAGTCGATCAGCGACCTGATCCGCGACGTGCAGGCCGGCACCCGCGAGGCCGTCGATGCGATGGCCCAGGGCACCGTGAAGGTCAACGAAGGGTCCGCCGAGGCCGACCAGGCTGGACGCGCGCTCGAAGAGATCCAGGCCGCCGTGCAGTCCACTGTGCAGCAGGTCGAGGACATCGCGGCGGCTGTGCAGGAGATGGCGGCCCGCAGCCGCGAGGTCAGCGAGACGATGATGGTCATCACCGCCACCGCCGAGGAGACAACCGCCGCAGCCGAAGCGATGGCTGGCGTATCGGAGGAGGTCGGCCGCTCGATCCGGGCTATCACCGACGGGTCATCCGCGAATAGTGCGGCCACCGAGGAAGTGTCGGCGGCAGCCGAGGAAATGAGCGCACAGATTCAGCAGATGGCAGATCAGTCGCAGGCGCTCGCGGCGACCGCCGAAGCCCTTCAGGATCTCGTCGCCCAGTTCGTGCTGGACGACGACAGTCAAAGCGCGGTCACACCGGCCCTACGCAGCCCGGCATCCCGTCGCACCAACGGCCCCGCCCCGTCGCTGCGCCGCGTCAGCTGAGGCCGCAGCAGACCGACTGACACAGCAACCACATCAACGGCGCGCAGAGGGTTCCTTTGCGCGCCGTTCTCATGGCGTCAACGCGTCACATTGCGCGCTCGGTCAGCCGGCTGTCGCCGCTTCTTGCGCCTGCCGGAGGTGCCCGCGCAGGTGCTCGACGGCGACGGACCACAGAAACTCAGAAACGGTCGGCTCGCCAAGGCGCGCGTTGCGGACCCGCAGCGCCAGGTCCGCCTCCGAGAAACCGCGCATCACCGTGCAGGCTTCGGCAGCGCCCGCCAGCACGAGTTCGGCACCATCCTGCGGGCCACGCCCGGCCAGACGCTCCACTGCCGACAGCCGTCCCGGATCATCCGGCGGCCGGCCCACCTCGCCGCCGCCAGCCGCTACGACGCGCTGGGCATGCTGCGCGAACGTCAGCGGTGCCTCCGAGACGTGGCCGGTAATCTCGGCGGCGCTCCACTCGCCCTCTGCCGGCCGCCGGTGGAACTGCTCGTCTGACAGCCCCGCCACAAAGCTTGCGAACGCCTGCGCCGCCGCCTCCACGGCTGCCACCAGTTTCACCCCTTGCGTCATACGTTTCCCCCTTTGTCACCGGCACCCGGCCAGCGGTATCCGCCCGTCCACGCGGCATTCCGCGACCACTCGCCACCTCTATGGTAGCCGGCGCTCCCAGCCGGCCGCGTCCGCCACGTTGTTGACCATGACGCCGGCTCTGCCAACAGACTATCCTGACACGGCGGTCGGCGCTGGGCTGGCCGAACCGCCGGCGTTGGGCCGACGACGGCCAGCGTTGGGAGGAACATCGTGGCAACTGAGAACGACCCGAGCTGTCGCATCTGCTCGGTCAGCACCGGCGCGATCGAGCCGCCACACGGCATTCTGTACCAGGACGAGCACTGGATGGTGCGCCACTCCGCGCCGCCCTACGGCGTGGCCGGCTGGCTGACCCTCCAGACACGCCGGCACTGTCCGGAGCCGGCCAGCTTCAACGACGCCGAAGCCCGCAGCTTCGGCCCAACGCTTCGCTTCCTTGAGGGCATGCTGCTGGAGATCACCGGCGCGCTCCGCATCTACACCGTGGCGATGGGCGAGAGCTTCCCGCACTTCCACGGTCACATGGTGCCACGCTACGCCGAGACACCTGGTGACGTGAAGACGTACGGTATTTTCCTGCTGTCTGAGGCCGCCGCACGCGGCGAGATCACGGTGGACGCCGCCGAGGTCGAACGCATCTGCGCGGCGTTCAAGGAAAAGACAGCGGGCGGCCCGCCGGCGCTCTAGCGGCCGGGTACACCCGTCAGCCTGGGCGGCGCTGGCCCTGCCGGCCGAGGCGAAGGTCGGCGTGGAAGACCCCCGCGAGATGGAGCGCATGGCCTCCGAGTTGTCGATCTAGACGGTGGCCTCCCGCTGGATCGTCTCGGACGACCCGGACGAGCAGGTGGCGAAGATCCAGCCGTACATCGACCTCGGCTTCACCCACCTGCTCTTCCAGCAGCTCCTTGCGGTTGATGCCGCCCAGGCCGGCCGCCGTGAACTCATGGTCGAAGGTGCCGATGCCGAAGCCGGCGATCACGCGGCCCGGACCGGCCATGAACTCCAACGAGGACAGCGCCAACACCATGTTGATCGGGTGGCGACAGGGGATCAGCGACCCCGTGCCGAGAATCAGCTTCTCGGTGACGCCGGCGATGAGCCACCTTGAAGCGCGCCATTGCCGAAGTCAAAGCCGGCCGCCCGGCCCTGATAGACACGGTGACGCGCTTCCGCTGACGGCTGCGGGCAGGTCATCGGCCTGCCGCCCGCGCTGACATTCCTCCGAGCCGCCGCCCCAGGCGTCAGCCTGTACCCCTGCGGCCGGCCGGCCCGCTGCGCCCGACACGGCTCCGCCCAATGTCATCGTGAGCGAAGCGCCGCAGGGATCTCGCCGAAGGCGGAGGGGCCCCGTGGTGGGCTGGAAGGATCTCACCCACACCGCGTGTTGGCGTCTGTGAGATCCTTCGCAGAGTTCACCCTGATCCCATTCGCCACACTCAGGGTAAACTCCGCCTAATGTGCTCGCAAGCTCGCTGCTCAGGATGACATGGTGGGGGGGCGGCCATGCCTGTTCAGAATGACGATGCGGGGTGACGGCCATGCCGGCTCAGCACTTGCGGCCAGGATGACAATGCGGGCTGCGCGCCGACGGTCCAGAGCGTGGTTGTGGCCGCGTCACAGACCATGTGCATGGTAGCGAGGCCCCTGGCACACGTCGGTGACGCGCCCGGCGACGCTGCACGTGTCAGTACGGCTTGACCGTGTTGATGGGCGCTTCACCGTTCAGCACGCGGGCGAAGTTGGCGTAGCACGCCTGCGACTTCTTAATCATCGAATCACGGTTGGCCGTCGCCATATGCGGCGTCACCACCACGTTATCAAGCTGCAAGATCGGGTTGTCGGCCGGCGTCGGCTCAACCTCGAACACATCCAGGCCCGCCGCCATGATGCGGCCGGACCGCAACGCCGTGTACAGCGCCACTTCGTCGATGACGCCGCCGCGCGACGTGTTGATGAGGATGGCCGACGACTTCATCAGCCCAAGCTCGCGCGGCCCGATCAAGTGTTTCGACCCCTCGGCTAGGAAGACGTGCAGCGTCATGATGTCGGCCGTCTGCAACAACTCCTCGAAGGGTAGGTACCGAAGCCCGAGCGCCTGCTCAACCTCTGGCGACTGGCGCACCACGTCGTTGTAGACCAGGTCCACGTCAAAGCCGCGCAGCCGCTTGGCAACCTCGCGCCCGATGCGGCCCAGTCCCAGGATGCCGACGCGCTTCTCTTCGAGCATCAACGCCGTGTGCCGCAAGTCGTTGTGAATCCAGCGGCCGGCTTTCAGCGCGTTGTGGGCCTCCGTCAGGTGCTTGAGGATCGCCAGCATCAGCAGGATCACGTGTTCCGAGACGCCGATGATGGTGCCCTCTGGCGTGATGGTGACCGGGATGCCGCGCGCGTTGGCGGCTGCGACATTGATGCGCTCGTACCCGACGCCGGGCATCTGAATCAGCTTCACCTGCGGTGCAAGCTCGATCTGTTCGGCGGTGATGGACCCCGTCACAATGAAGTCGGCTTCGGCCAGTTTGGCGCGGACCTCCTCCGGGGTGTCGTCGCGCTCAAGCCAGACGTTGTCAAAGCCGGCCGGCTCGACGCTCAGCGTGACATCGCGGTGCGCCTGCGGTGCGCCACCCATGTACAGCACGGTATGTGGCATCAGAGTCTCCCGATCACGAATCCCGCCGGGGACGATAGCAGGCCGGGGCAGTTCCCGCGACGCCGAGCGTGTGCACGGACCGCTCACCCCGACACCGGCGCATCAGGCCGTCGGGTGCACGATCCCGAGGCGCGTCGCCTTGACAGCCGCCTGGGTCCGGTCGGCCACGCTCAGCTTCGCAATGACGTGCTCCACGTGGGTCTTCACCGTGCTCATGCTGACCACCAGGTCTTGCGCGATCTCGCGATTCGTCTTGCCGCCCACCAGGAGGCGCAGCACATCAATCTCTCGCTCGGAGAGCGAGTGCGCCACTGCCGGCGGTGCCTCCGGGGCGGCGCGTCCAAGCCGTTGCAGTAGGTCGGCCACCATGCCCGCGTTCAGCAGCGACTCGCCAGCCAGCACCTTGCGGATCGCCCCGACGATCTCCGCCCTGCCAGAGTCCTTCAGCAAGTACCCGGACGCGCCGACCTTCAGCGCCTCGATCAGATAGTCCGGGTCTTCCTGCATCGTCACCATGATGACGCTGGTGTGCGTACAGGTTCGCACGATCTCCGCCGTCGCGCCGAGGCCGTCAAGGCGCGGCATCCGGATGTCCATCAGCACCAGGTCCGGCTGAAGCTGTTGGCACATCTCCACCGCCTCCTGCCCGTCGTGGGCCTCCCCCACCACGGTCATGCCGCGCTCGCCTTGCAGCGCACCCACCAGCCCCAGGCGCGCAAGATCGTGATCGTCGGCGATCAACAACTCGGCGGGGGAGCCGCGCCGACGCGTTCCCGCATTAGCGGCCATGGGCCGGTACTCCTCGTGGTGCCGCGTCGTGCGCCGTCGTTGATGGCAGGGGAATCCGAACCAAAACCTCGGTGCCCTGGCCTGGTTCGCTCCAGACCACACAGTCGCCGCCCACCAGCGCGGCCCGTTCACGCATGCCGACCAACCCGACGTGCTGGCCGGGGCCGATGTCGGCCGGCGACCCAAACGGGCGGAACCCGGCGCCCGCGTCAGTGACGAGCAGTTCCACGATGCCACCATCCCGACGTAGCCGAACGCGTGCCGCCTGGACCCGCGCGTGCTTTCGCACGTTGGTCAGGGCCTCCTGCACGATGCGGTACAGGACGGTCTCAATCGGGCCGGGCAGGCGGTCCTCGCCCAGTTCGGCCTGAAAGTCAATCAGGCAGCCTTCCGCCGCCAACTCCTGCACGTGGAGCCGCAACGCTCGCTCCAGACCGAAATCGTCCAGGACGGTCGGGCGCAGGCCGGCGATGACCTGCCGCGCCTCCCGGACCACCCGTTGCGCCAGATCGACGCTCCGGTCAAGCTGCTGGCGCGTGCGCTCGGAGCGGGGCCGGTACTGCGATGCGAGCGTCTGCAGGCTGAGGTGCGTCGCCGCTGCGACCTGCGCCAACCCATCGTGTAGCTCATAGGCCACCCGCCGGCGTTCCTCCTCCTGGGCCACCAGCAGGCGGCGCAGCGCATCCTGCAGGCGCTGCTCGCGGTCCCCGACTTCGCGGTACAGGTGGGCGTTCTCCAGTGCACTGATAGCATGCGCTGCAAGACTCGCCAGCGCGTCCTGGGTCACGGTCGAGAGCTGCTCCGCCCCGTAGATTTCCAGGACGCCGACCGTGCGCCCACGCGCAACCAGCGGCAGGTGGCGACCGCGTTCCGTCGCCGTCTCAGGGCACGCCGCGATCGGGCGCAACTCCGGCGAGAGCGCCTGCTTGAGCACGTCGCCGCGCACGCCGCTGACAGCGGCGCAGTTCAGGACGTGGGAGATCAGGAGCGGGTCGCCGTCCTGCCCGAGCAGTTTCGCGCCACTCTGCCCATCGCCCAGGAACACCAGCGCGGCATCGAGTCGGGCGATGCGGACGCAGCTCTGCACGAGCCGCCGCCCGATCTCCTCTTCCACCAGCGTCGAGCTGAGTGCTTGGCCAGCCTCGTGCAGCACGACCATGCTCGCCAGGCTGTGGCGTAGGGAGCCGTCAGACACCATCAGGTCGTGCATCAGGCGGCGCTCACGAGTGACATCCGTCATGATCACCACCGCGCCGCGCACGGTCCCCTGAGCCGAACGCAGCGGCGCAGCCGAACCGACCAGCACGAGAGCGTCGGTCCCGGCTGCCTCGTGGCGCAGATCGGCCTCGCTCACAATGCTGCCGGCCAGTGCGCGCGTCACCAGCGGCCGACACGGCGCGAGCAGGTGCGGGTCGAGCATCTCCGTTGGGTGGAGCACCACGCCCCCATCGACGGGGCGGTCCGCACGCGATATGTTCGGGCTGAGCATCTCTAGCGCGCGCTCGTTTGCCAGCGTGACACACCCGTCGTTGTCGAACACCAGGACGCCACACGGCATGTGCTGCACGATGCCGGACACCTCGGCGGCGCGTTCCTCGCGGGCACGCACGAGCTGTTCGCGCACCAGCATCCGGGTCCGGATCGCCTCAGCATGGCGGCGTTCTGTCACATCCATCAGCGTGCCGGAGACGCGCAGTACGCGTCCGCTGGGGTCCAGGGTGGGCGTCACGTAGGTGTCCAGCCAGCGCGTC